>JAEXFF010000336.1 GCA_023400335.1 Bacteroidota bacterium | reverse complement strand
TTTCTGAAAATTTCCATATACTCTTTCCTTTAATACCTCTAACGGCAGACCTAGGATCCGCGCTGTCTCCGTATATACGCTTTCCAGCGGAAAATCCGAATCGTCTGTTTCCAGAAAAAGCCGGTTTAAAGGAATAAACGAAAGATAGCGGGAAATATTCGACTGCCCGATAAATACTTTCTTCCCTACGGAAATATAAAATCCGTGTTCCAGAAGTTGTTCCAGAATTTGTCTGTTATTATTATATCCATGAATAATCCACGCTTGACGGGGACGACATTTTTTATACAAAGCCAATAATTCGGGATAAGCCCTTACGCAATGGATAATGAGCGGCAGATGGTATTTTTCCGAGAGCAATACCTCCTGTTCCAGCAAGGCCAGCTGAAACGGCATAGCAGTCTCTGAGTTCCGGTCCAAACCGGCTTCTCCGATGGCAACAATCTTTCCTTCACGGGCCATAACTTCCAGCTGTCCAATCTGCTTTTCCCCCCGAATGTATAAAGGATGAATCCCCCAGGAACACCATTCTCCTTCCCTGCTGTCTTTTCCGTCACTTATATCCAGTATATAGATTTCCCCTTCCCGGAGATGAGTATGTATATTTACATAAAATGTACCCCCCTCTTTCAACATCTCAATTCTTCCCTTCTTTCTGCGTCATAATCTCAAGAATCGTACGGTCGGTTTGCTCCATACCTGCCGTCCCTATCAAACCGACATTCCGGATGGTTTTTTCAATATCGTCCTCTACAATACCGTCGTTATTGGTCTTTATTCCCCGCATAGACAACAAAGCTGCCTGAACAGCCGCCGAAACGCCGGAATACACTTTTAAAGCACAGCCCTGTTTGGCTCCGTCACACATCATTCCTGTCAGGTTCGAACACATGGTCTTAATGGTATTCACTACCTGCCCGTAATTTCCTCCCATCAGATATGTAATAGCCGAAGCAGAACCGGTACCGGCAATTAAAATTCCGCAAAGGGCGGATAAATGCCCTAAATAATAGTGTATATGAGCAGCAATCAGATTACTTAAAGCCAAAGCCCTTGCCAATTGCTCGCGGGTAGAACCAAAACGCTCGGCAGCCACGACTACCGGTAAGATAACGGTTATCCCCTGATTTCCGCTTCCGGAATTGGTCATAACCGGTTTTTCACAGCCGTCCATCCGGGCATCTGAAGCAGCCGTAGCCCATATAAGTGCATTATTCAGCAAATCATCCTCCAGCAAACCTTTCTCTATACTTTCTTTCAGCGTCCTTCCGATCTGTAAGCCATAAGCCGTTTTTAAACCTTCCGCTGAAATAGCTTTATTCATTTCAGCTCCCTGCAATACAAATTCAATTTTTTCCAAACCGACTTCATGGACAAATTTCCAAATACGGGCAATACTCAATTCAGGACGGTCTTTTTTGTCCTGAGACAACACAGAATATTCTTTCTGAAATAAAATCTCACCGTTTTTCTCTACCCAAACAATATTGGTATGAGCATGTATAATCACTGTCCGGACCTGCTCTTTCCCCCTCCGGGCAATTGCTTCAGCATATAATTTATCCGGAGCATCCGGCTTCATTTTCACACTGATCTTCTGAGCTTCTACCAACCGACGGGCTTCCTCCAGATTATTCCCTTCCGACACATCTTTCAAAACCTCCAGACCATATTCGCACCTCCCGCATACCGCTCCCAAAGCAGCTGCAATCGGAAGCCCCGTCATCCCAGTACCGGGAATCCCTACCCCCATCCCATTTTTGTAAATATTTCCACTCACCCACACCTCCAACTCTTCCGGTATTCCACCCAATTCCTCCCGGCAACGGGCACAAGCCAATGCACAGGCTACGGGCTCAGTGCATCCTAAAGCAGGAACAGCTTCCTGTCTTAAAATTTCAATTATCTGTTCATCTGTAACCTGACACATCTCATTTACAATTTTGATATTAGATGTAACAAATTTATTCGTTTTTGTTAGAATTCTATTCAACCCGTTCAATATTAACATTTTTTTACACATATTGGGTAAAAGAATAAACGGATTCCGTCCAAACACCGCTGTATCCTCATACAAGTGAATCGTCAGAAAATAAAAGAATACACCACAACCTTTTCGTTTTTCACTGCTGATTTGTCTGATATACTACCAATACCGGGACGCTGATCTGTGATTATCTTTATTTCAGAAATTCGCCCTTATCGTTCCGCTTTGTTCAGAACCTGTAGTATTTTACCGGAAAAAATCATTGTAATAATAAAGAATAGTTGTTAATTTTGATTGATTTTGTCAACGAAATATTTCCTTAATTAAATAAGATCTATGAAACGTTTTATGTTATTAGTCATTATTTGCTGTTTTACCTTAGGGCTATTTGCACAAACAGCAAAAGAAGAGATTTTTGCCGATATCCACCGTTCGGCCAGTAATTATTATGCTTATCCCGCACCAGCAGGTCAGCTGACCGCACCTCCAAAAGGATATAAGCCTTTCTACCTGAGCCATTATGCACGTCACGGCTCCCGTTTTCTGATTAATTCTGAGGATTACGAAAAACCGTTAAGCATCATGCGGGAAGCAGATCAAAACGGCGTCCTCACCCCATTGGGAAAACAGGTTTTAGGAGTTCTTGACAGTATGGCCGGTATGGCGGTAAAAAGATACGGTGAACTTACCCCGCTGGGCGCCCGCCAACACAGAGGCATAGCCGGAAGAATGTATCAGAATTATCCCGAAGTATTTCGTGGAGAAGCAGCGATAGACGCACGCTCCACAGTCGTTATCCGTTGTATTTTATCCATGATGTCGGAATGTCTGGAACTGCAATCCTTAAATCCGGATTTAAAGATCAAAAATGACGCCAGTCACTACGATATGGAGTATTTAAATTATCAGGGTAAGGCATTCAAGGAAATGCGTAAGTCAGACGAAATTGCCGAAGCGAAGGCTAAATTCCAGCGGGAGCACCTTCATCCGGACCGTTTAATGGCTGCTCTTTTCAATAATCAGGAATATGTAAAATGGAAAATAGACAGTGGCAAATTGATGAACGCCTTATTTAAACTAGCCAGTAATATGCAAAGCCATGATACGGATTTAGAGCTTTATTCCATTTTTACAAAAGAAGAATGTTACGATTTGTGGTTGATTGAAAATTACGACTGGTACCTGACTTTCGGGCCTTCTCCCCTAAACGGCGGAAAGATCCCCTATGTAGAAGCAAATTTACTGAAGAATATATTAGAAACAGCAGACACTTGTATTGTAAAAAAAGAAAACAGTGCCACCTTACGTTTCGGGCATGAAGTTTGCGTACTTCCTTTAGCTTGCCTTTTAGAACTGGACGATTGCGGTTATCAGACAGACAATGCGGATCAGGTTGCAGAAGTATGGCGCAATTACCGGATTTTTCCGATGGCAAGTAATATCCAGTTCGTTTTCTTCCGTAAAAAAGGGAGTGACGATATTTTGGTAAAAGTGATGTTAAATGAACAGGAAATGCAACTTCCGGTGAAAAGTGATCTGGCCCCCTATTATCATTGGAAAGATGTAGAAGCTTATTACAAGAATAAACTGGCCGCTTTTGAAAAAGAATCCTGATTTACCAGCTGCAGAAAATAAAAAAGGAATAGGCAGCCGGATGAAATGCTTAAAATTGGCGGATAGGCAAAACTGCCTGTAAAGTAATGTGAAAGAATGGAAACAAAAGCAGTTTTTTCCTGCTTTTGTTTTCTCCCTTTCAATTAAATATATTTATAAGATTTTCTCTTTATCTACAAGCCCGGTTGTACGGAGGGGGGTAAAAGAATAAGAATTATTTATCATTACCATCCCGGATTATTTTTTGTGATATATGGATTACCTTCCACCTCATCGATCGGAATAGGCAACCATTCATCACGTCCTTCACGAAATCCCAGATACTCAGACATACCATATTGCTTAAAATTCGGATCGGAAGCTTCCAGTTCGCGGAAACGCTGTACGACTTTTCCCCACCGCAACAAATCGAAAAAGCGGTGTCCTTCACCTGTTAACTCCAGAATCCGTTCATTTTCGATCACTTCCATGTCGACAGCCGCTAAGGCCGGTAAATTTACACTTTTACGAGCCCTTACCCGGCTTACGGCTTCCAAAGGGGTCAATATCCCCTGCTTGCCTCCGCTTACGACAGCCTCCGCATACATCAGCAATACATCAGCATAACGAATGTAACGATAGTTCACTCCATGCGCCCGCTGGTAGTAGAAATACATCCTATTGCCGGGATCTACCGTCGATAAGGTCCAATCGAGCCATTTCCGCCCGGCACATTTATATCTTGCCGCTTTTACATTTGACAAACCGAAACCTTTATCCCCGTATGTTTCCAGATAACTTTTTCCGTCAAAAACAGTCACGGCATCACCGGATTTTGCCGATATATCGTCTGAACCATCGTCGAAGATCAAGGTAGCAAACATACGCGAATCGGTATGTCCGTCAACATCTTTCGAACGGACAAAAGCCTGATAAACCCAATCGTGCATTACCTGATCCTGGGCCGTATTGCCTTTGTCGGTGTTCGGAGGATAGAAACCACGCGGATCTTTCCATACGCCACTTTCAGGAAGACCGGGATTGAAAGAAGTATTTACTGCATCGCCCAGAAACTGAAACTCAAAAATGGATTCGTCATTGTTTTCATGAGCAACGTCAAAATTCCAGTTATAATTATCTGTCAATGTATAAAAACCATCCTCCCCGCGGATAATTTCATCAAAACAGGCAGCCGCCTCATCGTAATAGGTAGCAGACGACTGACCGTAATATTTTTCAATTCCTGAACGGTAAAGATAGACTTTACCCAGTAAAGCGGCTGCCGAAGCCCGGGTAACACGTCCTTGATCATCCGCTCCCCAATATCCTTTTAACGGCAATAACTGACGTGCTTTTTCCAGATCTTGGCAAATAAATTCCCAAACTTCTTCAGGAGCAGCCTGCGGTTTGTAATCTTTAAGCGATTTCGGAAATTCTTTCATCAAAGGAATGTTCCGGAAATGGGTGAGCAGAAAAAAATGGCAGAAAGCACGCAGGAAATAAGCTTCTCCCAGATAAGCATTTTTCTGTTTCTCACGGGTGAAATTCACACCAGGAATAACCTCAATCATCTGGCAAGCCTGTGATGCTGCCGTATAAAACAGTTGATAAGGTTGTACAACAGTATAATAGGAGGGAGTAAGTGCAGCGGTATATTGCCCCGGTGAAGCATAATCAGAACGTGCACTTCCTTCATCTCCCCGGTTACAAAGTAATCCCATACCGGAAGCCCCCATGGCCCGGGGCACGGTAATATACGAATAAATACCGATAATGCCCTCATTAATATTTTCCGGAGTTTTATAAAATTGGTTGACATCCTGCTGATTGGGATGGACGGCTAAATCATCGAAAACACCATTACAGGCAAGAAACAAGGGTTCCGTAACCAGGCAGATAACCATTATTATTTTAGGAAACGTTTTCATCTTTACAGGATTAAAAAGTTAAACTAAAGCCGGCAGTATAAGTACGGGTATTTACTGTCGGTCCTTGTCTGTGCAGTCCGTCTACGCCACGGTCGAACAGCGTATTGTTACTAACTTCCGGATCATACATGGGATAACCGGTTATTGTAAATAAATTCTGTACCCCGGCATAAAGACGCGCACTCCGGATAAATGTATTCCTCAATAAGCGATCGCTGAATGTATATCCCAGCTGTAGATTTTTACATCTGAAATAAGAACCGTCTTCAACATAAAACGTACTGGGCAAAGAATTACCTCCTGCAAAATTATCTGTTTTGGCAACAGGCAAACCAGTAGCAGTATTACCGGGAGTCCAGGAATTCAGAGCATCTACAGGTTTATTACAAGAATAGTTGAAATAAGCATAGTACTTGGCAGCGCAAAAGATTTCATTTCCCTGAGAACCCTGGAAAAAGGCAGTCAGATCCCACTGCCTGTAACCTAATGTCAGATTCAGACCATACGTAAAATCAGGAACGGGATTCCCGATGACAGTTTTATCATTATCATCCACGGTTCCATTGGGTCTGCCTGTCAAATGTCCCTGGCCATCCAATCCGTTATTATCCTCAAAAATGAAATTTCCCTGAGTATCGATGCCCTTTACGACATAGCCCCAGAAAGAGCCGATAGGTAATCCCGGTTTGGTAATCGTAGCTCTGTCATTAAATTTCGAACTGAATTGTTGTCCGCGAATCGGTTGCACCCCATCCCCCAATGCTTTCACCTTATTTTTCAAAAAAGAAATGTTAGCAGTGGTATTCAAGCGGAAAGAATTCCATTCTTTACGGTAAGCTGCTGTCAGTTCAAGTCCTTTATTCTCTACAGATGCCGTATTGAAATAAGGTAAGTCACCTTCATTCAGCGTTAAGGTCTGCCCAGAAGAAGGCAAAGCCTGCAAGGGTGCCAGCAAATCATTATTGCGCTTACGGTACAAGTCCGCCGTAAAAGTCAACTCATTCTGAAAGAAACCTAATTCAATCCCGGCATTGACCGTAACACTGGTTTCCCATGTCAGATTTTCCTGTGCCAAACGGGTAACATATCCTATGGTGCGTTTATTTCCAAAAATAGCAGGAACAGGACCGTGTGCCAAAGAAAGGAAAGCATAAGGATCGATGAAGTTTGCACCCAGTTCACCATAACTTCCCCTGATTTTCAGTTTACTGATCCAGGGTACACTGAAAAATTTTTCCTGATGAATATTCCAACCGACAGAAACAGACGGAAAGTATCCTACCCTGTGCCCCCGGGCAAATTTAGAGGATTTATCGCTACGTATACTCACCGACAACAGATATCTGTTCCGGTAATCATAATTGACACGCGCAAAAAAAGATAGCAGAGCAGCATTCATTTCCTTTGCTCCGACAGTACCCGGTCCCTTGTACCCGGTAATCTCCGAAGCCCCCAAATCGTTATTATCACTACTGACAGACATCGTCCGGTTATATTCACGCATCCAACTGGTACCCAGCAAAACGTCAACTGTATGACCGTTAAATTTACCGTTATATGTAACTAAATTGTCAACGGTATAATTGAAATTTTCGCCACGGGCTTCATTCAAGGAAGTATAAAGTTGTCCAAAACCGGAAACAGGAGTTCCGTCTTCATTCCAGAGAGTACTATAAGCAGGTATATGAATATAATCGTGACTATTCAGATAACTTCCGGCCAGATTTAATTTATACGTGAGTCCTTCGACTATTTTCATTCCTATACTCAGACTGCCCGTTACATCTGTCGTTTTATTCCTGACCTCCTGATTATAAAAGAGAGCAATAGGATTCTCAACAGCCTCAGATAAAATACTATACTCCGGTCCTGCCGACACATAACGTCCGTATTCGTCTTTTTCCGGAACAGTAGGCAATCCCATCAACCATTCGCTGGGAATTGGTTTCTTCACAGTATGGGCAATAGCAAGATTTTCAGTGACACTCAACCTACCTTTTTTGAAACTACCGTTTATCCGGGCATTGTATTTTTCATAACCCGAGCGAACGAATATACCATCCTGTTTAAAATATCCCAAACCGAAATTGAAAGTGGTATGCTCACGGCCTCCTGAAATCGATGCATTTAAATTATACATGGGAGCCGGACCGAAATACAGATCCTGCCAGTCTGTATCTATCTCCGGACAAGTCGGATTAATATTTTCAGCCGCACGTTCCAGGCCGCTGTTATCAGCCACCTGATTAGCAAAGCGACGCCACTGTTCTGCATTCATATAATCCAGTTTTTTAGATAAGGTCTGGTAAGCATAAGAACCTGATACTTCAACAATAGTCTTGCCGGATCGCCCCTGACGAGTAGTCACCAATACCACCCCATTAGCCGCTCTCGATCCGTAAATGGCAGCAGCAGAAGCATCTTTCAGTATTTCTATGGAAGCAATATCATACGAATTCAAAGCATTCAATCCATTGTTACTGATCGCTCCGTCGATAACGTACAATGGTTCCGTCGAACCAAAACTACCGGCTCCCCGTATCAATATTTTAACATCCGCTCCGGCTTCCCCACCTTTTTGTATGATCTCAATCCCAGGCATACGTCCCTGTAAAGCAGAAGCTACATTTCCACTCAACTGTTTCTGTATTTCTTCTACCGGAACCGACGCGACAGCAGCAGTCAAACTGGATTTTTTCTGTACACCATACCCAATTACAACAATTTCATCCAGCAGCTCTGCCTCTTCCTGTAAATAAATAACGTAATGATCCTGACGGGATACCGGTATTTCCCTGGACTGATACCCTACATAGGTAATCAGTAATACAGCATCCGTATGCACTTCAAATACAAAATTTCCTTCAGTATCAGAGATCACCCCATTGGAAGTACCCTTTTCCAGAATATTTGCACCTGCAACCGGATGTCCCCGTTCACTGAATAGAGTTCCGGACACTTTTTTCATACTTTGTGCATAGCAGGGAAATGCCATACTTATAAGCATTAGGAATAGAAATTCCTGTTTTAAGATTTTCTTTAACATAAATTATATAGATAAATGGCAAGACAATATAACCGCAAAGCGGCTGCCTTTACCAGGCTCCGATTGCAAAACAATATGACCATCTAATTTTTCAACAATTGCCTGACAGATAGCGAGCCCCAATCCTGTACCCTGTGCAAATTCATCCTGTTTATAAAAGCGGTCGAATATCATTTTTTGCTGTTCCGGAGATATACCCTTTCCGGTATCTTCCACAAAAATAGCAACCTCTCCACTTTCTTTTAAAACATCGTATCCCAGTTTTATATAACCGTTTTCTGTAAATTTACAGGCATTTGTCAGAAAATTGGTGATTACCTGCGTAAGCCTTCCCTTATCGGCCCAGATAACCGGAGATTCCTCCGCCGTTTCTTTCAAAAATTGCAATTGTTTTGGAATCAACATACGATGAGTAGCATACAGTTCATCTATCAGTTCTCTGACAGCACATTCTCCCATTTCGAAAACCATCTGACCCGATTCGAGCCGCGAAAGTTCCAGAATATCATTAATTAATAAGAGTAATAAATCACTATTCCGGTTAATTGTCCGGATAAATTCCATTTTATCGGTTTCTTCCAAATCTTCTTCTGTAGCCAGAATATTAGAAAAACCGACGATCGCATTGAGCGGTGTTCTGATTTCATGACTCATGTTTGCCAGAAAGGACTGTTTCAATTCTGCTTTTTCCGCTAATTTTTTTGCTAAAATCAACTCTTCTTCCTTATCTTTTACATTCTGTATATTGATGAGCAGGCCGCTGATTTCTGTTTTTCCTCCTTGCTTCATTTCCATGGAACTAAAACGGAATTCCCACCATTCATACTGTGGACCCGTCAGTTTGCAACGATATTGCTGAATAGCTTTCCTCCCTACTTTTATCGAAATTCTGTTCATATCGAACAACGGAAGATCTTCCGGATGAATCAGCTGCTTAAATTCTTCCAAAGTAAGCTGACCCGGCAATTCCCCAATGGGATGCTCAAAATAGAAATAATTGTCCTGAAACCGCCACACATACGTATCTCCCCCCTGTATGGCCAGTTCCAGAGAAGTATTCTTCCGAGATACATTCTGTAAAGCCTCTCTGGTACGCTTTTGTTCACGTATATAGAGATAAATCATACCGGCAATAAACGAAAGTAAAATGAATGTAAGCAAAGAAATTACGATAATAAGTTCTGTCTTATAACGTTCATAAAAAGGCATATTTATAAAACGTACTCCGGCAGGAAGAATATCCTTCTCCAATTTAAACCGATCGAGAGTCTGCCAATCGATCATATACTCTTTTGCACTCTCCGTAATAGGAAGATCAGCGGGCGAAATGCCAGCAAATATTTGAACTGCAAGTTCCGCACCCTCGGTAATCTGCTGTTCGCAGGATGTGAAATACCCCCCAAAATAAGCATTCCAAAACCCGAAAGGTTCATTAATCACAGTAAAGGTCGGGCTAATATGACTAAGCCCTAACGGGACCGTAATAATCCCATACAGGTCGTTAAGAAAATATTCCTGAGTAAAAATATCCCCGGACTGACCGATAATAGCAACCCCTTTCATATCCCGGTAAGGGCGGAAAGTTATTACGGAAAAAGGATAGGGACTATTGTTCCGTCCCCATATTTGCAAAGTTTCGAAAAGCGTTGTATCTGCAGGAAAATGCGGATCATCAGGATACATTTGATGCAAATAATAATGATTAAAATGAATATCCGGACATCCTTTCAGCTGTTCATGAATTTCCCGGTGTGCATATTGTGCCATATAAGTCAATTCGTAATAGGCCGTAATGGCAACATGCTTTTGAAATATTTTTTCTATAAAACGTACATTGGATTCATAATCAACACATTCCCATTTCCCGGTAATATTCCGGTACTTCTCTAACAGTTCCTGCATCGGCTGCAATTGATATACTCCTGTAAATACCACTGGTATTTCACCTATCGACGGATGACCGGACTTCAGGAAAAAACTGAGGGCATAATCATCATTAATGAAAATAAGATCGGGAGGTTTTACAGAAAAACTGTCCAATAATTGAGTAAACCATTCTATACGTAAATCAAAATTTTTTCGTTCGGTATCCAAATAATGATAAGAAATCTCAGCGCGGATTCTTCGCTTTTTGAATTCCTTCTCCAACAATTTATTCATATATAAACAACGCGGATTATCAGAAGCATAAGAATGAATCATCGCAACCCTTTTGAGCGGAAGCTGTTGAAAAGAGAAATAACGGTACCCCTTAAACAGTAATCCACAAAACAAGATTACTCCTGCTATAAGGCAGATACGATTTTTGATTTTCAGTGACATATATTTCTTTATCCAATGTTGCACACAAATCATCCGGATTCTAAATTAAATTTAGAAACCAAAATCTAACTTCCCATCGTTCCAGTAACTACTTTTACAACCCAGGTATTCGAAAAACTTAATAAGTCATTCATAATAAAAATCCACATCATTTATATTTTTTTCAAAAAATCTTCTTTTACTTTTTAAAATATTATTCCTGATAAATTTAAAGTACTTCCCTGCTTATCCGATTCGCTAATTCAGTATGCACAACTGTGAAACAACAACTATGGAAATATGACAGACAAATATACATTATTAGATTATTATCTCTCAAAAATTCAATCACAATTTTACAGCATAAAAATTCTTAAACAAAAGTCTATTTTTAAACTTCTACTAACAAAAATAAATACTAAAGATCAAGAGGAGGAATATCCACTTCTTGTCTTCACGGCACCCAAAAACAAACAGAATTACCGGAAAAGCGGAGAATAGGATTTTTGCGATTCGTAAAATACTCCCACTATTTAAAATAATCAGAAAAGTTATACTTAACTGAGAGTATTTAAATATATTAAAAATAAATTATTTATACAAATATTAAATTTATTTTAGTCCATCGAATTCTTTACTATTTCCGTAAACTCTTAAAAAAGAAGATCATAATCCTGAAACATCCAATTTATTTTGAACGCTTACCTTTCGAAAATAAGACGTATTTCAACAGTTATAAACAAAAATGATTCCGGTGAAAAACTATACAATATCTGTTGCAGTTACTATTTACAAGCTGTATTTTGTAAAACTGATCTTTATACTTTTATTTCTGGTAATACATTTCTTCGCATTGTCAGACACTTTTGGACATTTTACTTAAATTTTTTATCTTCGCACCAAATTAGCCGATACCTATGTATAAATTTATCTTTATCCTTTTTCTTTTTTCCGGCAGTTTGGCTGCTCAAACCCTTGACTCCGAAATAACCGATACCCTTCAGGTGGAAATGCTACCTGATATTTTTGAGAAATTGGCTGTTATTGAAGGGAACGGGGGCAGGATAGATATAAAAGAAAATGCTCCCGTCAACGATCTGGTACGGATCCATATCCAACAAAACCGGGAACAAAAAACAGTGCCCGGCTACAGGATCCAGATATTTTCAGGAAGTTCCTACGATTACACCGTAGAGCGCCTACAACAAATGAAGACAGACTTTGAAACGGAATTTCCGGATATACCTGTATATTTGAACTATTTCGATCCCGATTTTAAAATCCGGGCCGGTAATTTCCGTTCCCGCCTGGAATGTATTCCGGTTTTAAAACGAATCCGTGCCCGATACCCTGCCTGTTATCCGGTAAAAACAGATATTCCGGTTCAGGATCTGAAAAAACTTTCCCAGTCTCAAACCGAAGAAACCGAAGAAATGGAAGAAGACAGTTCATCCGGACTGAATACAATGTTTTGATTTATTTTTTTCAAAACCTGTATTTCTTCAACCAACCGCTTTTTAAAATTCAGATAGTCGGCAGAGGTGGCAGAGAAAGGACGATGAGCCAAACCTTTATTCAATTTGTCCACCCGAAGCATTAAATCGTAAATCCGGGGAGAAATCCAGGTGTCCCGGAACTTTTCCCAAATATATTCTATTGCTAAAGCAGAAGGATGTAACATATCGTCTGCATAAAACCGATAATCCCGCAATTCATCCATGAGTATCTCATAGGCAGGGAAATAATAAGTCTGAGGTATAGTTCTGCACAGTTCTTCCACCGACAGTAACAAAACAGCTTTACTGGTCTGATTGGCGTGTGCGCCGTCTTTCCAATGCCGTATCGGACTGACAGTAAAGATTACTTTTAAACGGGGATTTTTCTCTCTAAGCTCAGCCAGCAAAGCCTGATAGACCTTTACAATTTCCTCCACCGACAACCGGAACCGTTCAAAATCTGATCCGGGAAATCTATGGCAATTGGATACGATTATACCACTCTTTCGATGCCGGTATACCCAAGCCGTTCCAAAAGTAATCAAAAGGAAATCTGTCTTTTTTAAAAAATCTGCCGCCCGCTCTAAACGCGTATTTATAGAATGCAAACAATCCTCTTTCTTTTCCGATGAAAAACGCCCATGATGGTAGAGACTCACCCACTTCCCCTGGTTTTCCCATAAATCCTCTTCCGTAAAACGGCGTCTTTCCGCTAACATTCTCAGTACATTCGCTGCCGACAAAGGATTATAGACAATCCCGCAGGGATTCACTTCCGTCCTGAAACGGAAATAATCTAATTTTTGTCCGATATTTTCAGTGAAACACGACCCGACAGACAGTATAGAACTGTCGTAATCCATTTGATAAACAGAGGGTTCACATGCTACAAAAGTCCGGAATTCCATATCTTTTCATTTAAAATAAAAAACCGGGAAAGCACCTTTCTCCAGCACTTCCCCGGCTTTCGTATGCCAAAGATACAAAAAACCTCACAATCTCAATCCTGTCCTTTTATCAATTGGAGTTTTTCCGTCATTTCTTTCACTTTTTCCGGATATTCAGCGGCCAGATTATGCTGTTGTGCCACATCCTCTTTCAGGTTGTAAAGCCTTGCTTCTACAGTCTCTCCCCTTCGGGTAGTATATTCCGGTATACAGGCCCAATCTCCCTCTTTCAGCCACAAATCAATTCCATATCCTTCCAGCACCAGATTCTCTCTCCCCTGCTGAGATTTTCCAAGCAATGCGTCAATCTGATTTTCTCCGTCCTTCACTTCGTAGGAAGTGTTCAACAATGCAGCAAAAGAAGGACAAAAATCAACCTGACAAATTAAAGCATCGGAAGAAGTACCGGCCTGTACTTTACCCGGCCAACGCACAATCATCGGAATACGGGCTCCTCCTTCATAGGGATCACATTTCCACCCCCGGAAAGGGCCAGCCGGTTTGTGATCACCATTCATTTCTTCTGCCCTGTCCTGATAACCGTCGTCCAAAACCGGTCCGTTATCACTCGTAAAAATAACAATCGTATTTTCGGTCAGATTCAATTCATCCAGGTATTTTAAAAACTCATTTACACAATAATCGGCTTCCAGAATAACATCCCCGCGGGGGCCCAGTTTGGACTTTCCTGCAAACATCGCATTCGGTAAACGGGGCACATGCGGCTGGTGCAAAGCATAATATAAAAAGAAAGACTCCTCCTGATGCGCCTTTACATAACCTTTCGCTTCATCCAGAAATACTTTATACATCTCTTCATCCACCCAAAGAGCCGATTTTCCGCCTTTCATGTAACCGATACGGGGAATTCCGTTGGTTATCGACATATTATGTCCCAGACTGGGGTGCATCCGCAATAATTCAGGATTATCTTTGCCTGTAGGCTCTCCGGGAAAATTGTGTTTGTAACTCACTTCAATCGGATCGTTGGGATCCAAATGGACCACCTTTCCATTGCTGACATATACCGTCGGCACCCGGTCGTTCGTAGCCGCCATAATATACGAATAATCAAATCCGATCTCATTCGGAGAAGGAGTAATAAGTTCATTCCAGTTTACATTTCCCTTTCCCAAACCCAAATGCCATTTTCCAACAACCCCCGTAACATAACCAGCCTGCTTTAACATTTTAGGCAATGTAGGCATGTCTTCTTTGATCAGCATCGGAGCATCCCCCGGTAATATGGCTGCCCCTACCCGCCAGGGATACATACCTGTCAACATAGCAAAACGGCTCGGGGTACTCGTAGCAGAAGTACAATGCCCATTCAGTTGCCTCAACCCTTCCCTTGCCAAACGGTCTATCCCCGGAGTCTGAATTTCCGTCGCCCCATAACAACTGATATCTCCGTATCCCAGGTCATCAGCCATGATCACAACAATATTAGGTAGCTTTTCCGTCTTTTTGACATGCCCCCCACAGCCAGCCACCAAGGCTGCCAAAGGCAATGTCCCGAATTTCAATAAATCGGCATTCTTCATATTTTTTCCACTTTAAAGTAAATCTAAATATTTTTAATTTAGTCGCAATTGATTCGTAAAAATAATGATATAGCCCGCCATTTGCAAATGATTTACTAATTTTTATTCAAGGATCTAAAAGTTTGTTATCTAACTTTTCCAATGAGATTACGAACAGTATATTTTAAAACTTCTCTTCTATTTATCACCCAGACTGCAGGATTATTTTAAATCCCAAAATTCATTCTCCTCCCTTAGCTTCTTTCTTTTGGAATTCAGCATTTTTAATTATTTTTGTGCAATCAATTGTCTGTAATGGGGTACGCTACTATTATTTTGATTGCATTGGGTCTTTCCATGGACAGTCTGGCTGTCAGTATCAGTGGAGGAATTTTCATGAAGAAGTTCTGTATCCGGAAATCTTTGAAAATGGCACTGATTATGGGAGTATTCCAGGGAGGAATGACTTTAACGGGATGGGGCCTAGGAATCAACTTCAGCAAATATATTTCCGACTACGATCACTGGATCGCCTTTCTGCTGCTCTCTTATTTAGGAGGTAAAATGATATATGAATCTTTTAAAGCTGAAAAATCTTCCCTGGCTTCTTTC
>JAEXFF010000290.1 GCA_023400335.1 Bacteroidota bacterium | reverse complement strand
GTCGCGACAGGCACATATCCGGCTTTCTGCAGCTGGGCCACCTTCACCGGGATCGTATCTATCGTCGGTTCGGCCTTCATCCAGAAATCCCCGATCTCAGCGGGACGCTCGTCGGTAAACCATGAGGCTTCCGTCACAGCGATATAACCGCCTTTTTTCAGGTATTGCCTCCATTCGTTCAGCCCCCGTTCAAAACCGATATTGTAAATCGCCCCTTCCGACCAGATCAGGTCCAGGGATTCTTTCCCGAAAGGAAGCGCCTCTTCCATCGAACCCACAACGCCTTTCACCCGGTCGTCCAGACCGAGCTGCCGGGCCTTTTCATTGAAAATGTCTATAAACCCGGGGAAAAGGTCGAGTCCGGTAATCTGTCCCGGCGCATGCTGCGCCAGCACCCGGGTCTGTCCGCCCGTACCGCAGCCCAGGTCGGCAATCCGCGACCCGTCGGTCAGGGGACCGACAAAACCGAGGGCTTTGAGCGTTGCTTCGGGGCTTCCCGGTCCCTGACGCTCCACGTTGGAAAAGTACTCACAAATGATATTCAGGTCGAATTCGCTGATCGTTTTATTTTCGTTACTCATGATCTTATTGTATTTCGCATACACGGAAAGCCCCACAATGCTTTCATCGCTGTACGCCGATTAAACTTAAATGATAATAATAGAAAATCTCCCCGGAAAGAACGATCCGGGAGAACACGAAAGGACAATCCATGTCAGCGACACAGATTGTTTACCCGACCAAATCCGATTTAAACCTTGTTGTCATGCCACAAAGATACATAAAATTCACTTGCCGAAGAAAAGAGATAGGCCGGTTTGAAAAATAACATTTCCGCATGGCAAGCGATACCCTAAAATCCAACATAAACATGCTATTTTTATACGAGAACTTGAAAGCTCCTAAAAAAGAAAGACGGAAAAGTCCGGGTACGCCCCTTCCTGACGAATCCGCCCGACGGCATCCTGCTCATCAAAAGCAATCCCGGCAGCGAGCGGGCAGCGAGCCGAAACAACGGCAGAATGTAATGTCTACCGCTCATAATTTAATCACCTATGACGTTCGCTATTGGCCGGACTAAAGGAAACAATCAGGTTATAAAAAATAATGTATAAGGAAAATATTTCATCTGCCCTAACCTCCCAAAGTTATCTGTGTTATTTACTCCCATGTACATATTAAACACCTCCAACATACTTATCTATTAACTTGTCAAATTCCTCACTCTCCTTTCGTAATAGGTCAGCAAATTGTTCTCTTAAAATATGAAAAGTTCCCAATTCTGTATCAGAAAACAAATTGTTGTGAATTGTAATAACATATTCGCTATTAAAAGTAAACCTGGAAATATAAGCGTCTTTATATGCTTGATTTATATCCCCATGCTGAAAATATTCATCATACACTCCATTTCCATAAGTGATAGATTGATCATCACCGTTCAGTTTTAGTTCACAAGAATAACTAAAAGTACCATTTCCAAATATAACTCTTACGATATAAGGCGATAGCATAATAAACAGCACAGCAATCCGGTCTTTTATGTTTAATAAATGCATCTGTTTACATATTTCGTCAAAATTATTCCGATTTATGACTTGATAATGAATGACATTAAAAATAGCCTCATTCTGCTCTTCAAATTGATTAAAATATTTATAATATTCTTGATATAATGTTGATTGTTTGTATCGCTCAAAAACTTTTCTCCCTATATATTCATCAATAAATTCATCACTATAAGGTTCAGTAAGCATTTCACCTGTTTTCCTGAAAATAGTTTTGTCGTTTAACAAAGCGGGCATTGGATCCAAAACAATACGCCAAACAGCAACAGCACCAATACAAGCTTTTAAGCAATAGGTAAAAAAATTTATCAGTTTTTCTTCTTTATAGATTTTACGCCCCTCCAAACTATATCTCATGGTATACATAGATGAAAAACCCTGTTTATGGATATATTTATTCATTTTTTCCATCACGGTACGTAACCAATCAAAATAAAACGCAAGCACACCCTCTCTTAATTCTTTATAGTCATCCGATTGCTTTTTTAAAGATTTGATCATGTTATTCTGTTCAAATCTATTTTGCCTTTTATTCCATTGTATTATAACCTCTTTGTTTTCATTTAAATATAAAGACGTTACAGATATTTCGAAGGATTGGCGTAAACAATAAAATGCACAATCAAAATATCCTTTACAAAATAAATTAATTGCATTTACCAGCATCCTCCACGCTTCCTGAAAAAACATATTAGTCTGCCTTGCATCCCAAATTCCTGTATCTGCAAAAAATATATTATCTATATCATAAATATATTTTTCAGCAAAAGGAAGTTTAATCGGATGTATTTTTCTGAAATCAAATTGATCGAAATCAATTTCTGACATTTTCTTTTTATTTAGACACAATTATTAAAATTTGGCACACCAGAACGTGGTTTTTCGTAATCATCCTATGGACGGCATAACAACGAAGGCCGCCACTCCCGTGACGGCCTTCCGTTTACCGGTTCACTTTTTCAATCCACCCGGTTCTCATTTCCGGGCAATCACTCACAGCTAACCACCAGCACTCCGTCCAGCACCACAATCCGGGCAAAATCACCCACCTCAAACCCAGCTTCTTTCAGCCACACGCCAGCCAAAGAAATCGAAGGCAATTTCCGGCCTAACGTAGATTGCGGGGAACTCAAGCACCTGATTTTACGGGTGCTTACTTCATTGTTTTGTTTTTTTGGTGTCACATCAACGGTCCTCATAACTTCTGATATTATAGAGTGAGGGCGGAAATGAAAAACGGTCCCACCTTTCCCGTTGACTAACACCACAGAAGCAGCTGGAGGCACATTAATGCTCCCCACGGGGGTACGGAACCGTGTATCAAGTCAGCAGGTATAAAAAAGCCCGCCGGAGAATGAGGCAGGTATCCCTGCTTCTGCGATATGTTAGTCATTTCAAATATACAACTTTATTTTAACTTTTCAAATATTCAGACACTAATTATAACATCTTCCGTCAATTAAAGATAAAAAATATTCGTTCTTTTGCTTTATATAGTGCCTTCCAAAGTATCAATTTACGTTTCAAAAAACTTTACAGCAAAAACAAACTGAAAAAATCAAATGAAAATATAGTAATGTATCACAACAATTTTTGAGCTCCTCTTATTGCAAGCTAATCTTTTGAAATATTTGAAAAAGTCAATACATCTCAGCCCATAAAAAACAAGCAGATTCTTTGGAGACCGAGAAAAAACATCTGAAAACAGGGGTTAAAGAAGAGCTTTTATTATCAAAAAAACAGTATTTTTACATAAAATTGATTAATCATCAGAACAAAAGTCACGAACAGACTAAAATATTTTTTGAAAGGAAGCAAATAGTAATACACCTGTCAAAACCTTAAGAATTATACGTACAGTTAGTCCCTTTAAAAATGTCGGTCTGAATAAACTAATATAAAAGAAGAAACATAATAAAATCAGCAATGATCAACTATACAGAATTAAAGAACTATTCATACCAAATGCTAAATGATAGTTTAAGCATCAGTAAATTAATAAATTTCCTTTGGGATTGTGCAATGAATCAAAGAAGTGAGATTTCAGAGGAAGAAATCCGGAAAGCCTTTGAATTTATGAAGGCCCGGGATAAGCAAAATATCGAAAAAGAGAGAAACTGGGCTAATAAACAAAAAGAACAAGCAAAGCATCAGGCAGATGCCTTTTATGACAGTTGTGAGCAAACATTCAAAGCAGAGTTAGAAAAACGCTGTAAAGTAGAGATAAGAAATTACTAAGTAAATAAAGTTAAATTTTATCAGTCTCGAAAAAGCTATGGATTTACCAAAGACTCTTTATAC
>JAEXFF010000281.1 GCA_023400335.1 Bacteroidota bacterium | reverse complement strand
ATAAATAACACAGACCTGCATAATATTTAGCTAAATTACCGGAAGGAGTAGAACCGTAATTGTCTGCAATCTCCAGGAATCCTGAAATATTACCGTCTCCGTTTAAAGCCAGGTTAAATGAATCTTTGGCAAAATAGTTCTGGGCTCCGAAGATCTGTTGGGATGCTTCCTGTATACGGGGTTGTTTGATAAATTTATTATAACCTAAAAAAGCTGCGATGATGACTAAAATTACAATCACGACATTGATCAGCATTTTTTGATTCGACTCAATGAATTGTTCCCCTCTGGTTAATGCTTCTTCAAGGTGTTCAAATTTGTCCTCGTGTTTTTTTTCCTTTGACTTTGACATAGTTATTTCCTTTACTGTTATGGGATTTGAAAATTTATCGCGCGCACTGACGAAATAAGTTTTCCTCCTTCAGAATTGATAAACATATTAATAACGTGCAAAAGTAGTTTTTTAATTGGAAAGAAGAAATGAAAAATTGAAATAATTTTTTGTTTTTCTTTCCCTTCCTTTGAAAAATTACGGTATTGTTATCCGTCTGTTTTATACGTGCAACAAGTAGTTGTTTGAGTACGAATCTATTAGAATGTTCGTATCGGAAAGACAAGGGAGGAATGCTCTCCTGCAAGACTGTTCTCCTGGGGGTAAATGATATTCGGGCAAAATTCCTGATTGTCCGATTCCTGTATCAAGCCCTGCCTGCCTTTGTTATGCATTTACTTGGGGCATAGTTCCGAAATTTTTTTCTTCAGACTTTCTCCGCTGACGGGTTTGGGCAAACAGCCGTTAAATCCGCTGGAGAGTATGCGGCGCATATCTTCGGGATAAGCGAAAGCAGTCACAGCCACGATAGGGATGTCGGTCGATAGCTTACGGATAGCGGCTGTTGCCTCATAGCCGTCCATTTCCGGCATTTTGATATCCATCAGTATCATGCTGGGACGGTTTGCCTTGAACATTTCCACAGCTTCACGTCCGTTCCAGGCGTGCTGGAGCGTATAATGTTTTTTAAGCATAACCTCGAATAATTTATAGTTGGCCGGGTCATCTTCGGCAATCAGCAGGGTTTGCCGGTCGGAATTCGTACAGGGGGAGGTGTAGCCGGTTTCCTCCGGGCTTCCTGTCAAAGGGCTTGATGTAGTGACGCATTCGGCGGGTAGCAGAAACCAGAATGTCGATCCTTCTCCTTCCACGGAGGTAACCCCGATTTCACCGCCCAGACGCTCGATGATACTTTTACTGATCGCAAGGCCTAGTCCGGTGCCCTTCACTTTCGCGTCGAGTTTGACGAAACGCTCGAATATATCGTCTATTTTACCGGCCTCAATACCGCAGCCCGTATCTTCCACGTAAAAATACCAGCGGCCGTCCGATTGTTTGCGGTAGCCGAAATGGATATGCCCCTGGCGGGTGAATTTGGCCGCGTTGTTGATAAAGTTGTGCAAAACCTGCAAAAGGCGTCCCCGGTCAGTATGGATCCTACAACCGGGCAGGCTGTCCTTCCAGGCTACCTCTATGGCGGGATCGGCTATTTTCATGCGGGAAGTCTGCCGGAATTCCTCCATCATTTCGTTCAGATCATGGTCGGCGAAAACAAACTCCAATGTCCCGGCTTCTATCTTTGACAGATCGAGAATATCTCCTATCAGCTGCAACAACAAAGCATTGCTATTTTTAATGATGTTGAGATATTCCTTTTTTTCTTCCTCCTCAACAGCCTCGGCCAATAGTTCTGAAAAACCGACAATGGCATTCAGGGGAGTGCGTATTTCATGGCTCATGTTGGCCAGAAAGGCACTTTTAAGGGTATTGCTGCGCTCGGCCTGTTCCTTGGCTTTGCGCAGGGATTCTTCCATTTGTTTCTGGGCGGTAATTACACGTGCCGAACCGATCAGCTGCTGAGGATTGTCGTCAATTCCGTTTTTAGGAATACTGCTTTGGGTCTCCAGCCATTCGTATTCCCGGTTATTGTACCAGTGAATGGGATAAACTTCATGATACTCGGATATACATCCTGCAACCAGGTCATTGAATCGTTTGACGGCATGTTCCTGAAAGTCCGGATGGATACGGGAAAAAAAATGATTAAAGGTAACCGTATATTTTCCTTTTTCATCAGGGTTTGCGGTTTCTTCGTGGTGATAGGCGTTATAATCACAGGAAAACAGGCCTGTTTGCAGGTCCCCGTGCCAGGGAATGACCTGTGCGATACCCAATACAGAGGAAAGCATGACATTTTTTATGTTCAGTTCTTCCTTTGCTTGCAGCAAAGCCAGTTCTGTCTCTTTCTGCCCGGTAATCCGTTGAGCAGAACCGATTAGTGAGACGGGTTTTCCGTTCGCCCCTTTCCGGGCGACGTTACATTGTATTTGTACCCATTCCCATTGTTGTTCGTTGAACCAGTGTACCCGATAGGTTTCGTGAAATTCCGTCCGTTGTCCTTCGGCCATTTCTGCGATCATCCGGATCGCTTCCTCCCGGTAATCAGGATGGATACCTGTGAAATAGTTGTGCATAGGAACGGCATAACACCCGTGTTCGTCAGGCTCCGTAGCAGTGTGGGGATGGTAAGCGTCGTAGTCGCAATAGAAAATATTTTTTTCGAGGTCACACCCCCAGGGGATTACCTTAGCCAGACTCAGTACTGAAGAAAGTGTCATATTCTTGCGGGCCAGCTCATCCTTTGTGTATAGCAGGGATGCCTGGGTCTTTCTGAGTTCTGAGATGTCGAGAGCACTGGCCATAACCAGTTTTTCAGCCCCGAATGTGAATAAAGTCCGGGTAATGACGAATGTATGCTCTTTCCCGTCGCATAGCGTGTATTTCTCAATACCCTGATACTGTTTGTTTTTCTCCCGAACCAAGTCCTGATCAATTTGCTGTACCCGAAGCGCTTTTTCCTCGGATAAGAATAAGGTTTCGTTGAAACCGATCATTTCACTGGCTGTACGGCCGAATATTTCCATTTTTTTACTCCAAAAGAGATAACGTCCCGTATCCAGACTTTTGACCGTGATCGGTATTGCAATGTTTTCGAGTACTTCGGTAAAAAAATAATGCAGGTGTTCGGTTTCCATCATTGCGACAGACTCTTCATGGAGGGTGCGGATATAGGCGAGGGCATAATCGGCTTCCGGACAGGCAAGAAAGGCTTCATAATATTGGGTTTTGTTGCTCTTATATCCTTTATACCGGAAAACGAACCGGCTGGGTTTCCGGGTTCGGATGACGGTTGCCAGTTGACTGAAATGGGTTCCGGTAATTTGTTTCAGGCGTTCAGACGTCATACCGGTAAAAACTTCCGGTTGTTCTGATATCAATTCGGGGATAGGGTGTATAGTGTCCAGTACTGTAATATCTTTGTCGTAGAGAACAAGCATATCGGGTAGGGTGTCCAATACCGGGCCATATAGGTCCGATATTTGGAGAGGAGTATTATTGCTCATCGTTTTGTAAATTATTTCTGTAGTTTTACTGGAATTTTAACGGTGAACCGGGAACCTTTCCCCGGTTGGGAGGATACGTTGATTTTGCCACTCATACCCTCTATGATCGTTTTACAGACTGAAAGGCCCAATCCGGCGCCTTGCTTGAAAGAGTCGATTTTATAAAAACGGTCGAATATCTTTTCGGTCATGTCCGGAGGAATACCGCATCCGGTATCGGCTACGAACAAGCGGACCTCGTTTCCGTCGCCTGTAAACATGCAGCCGAGATCAATATGGCCCTTTGCCGTAAATTTTATGGCATTTTCCACTATATGTCCCATTACTTGCCGTAGGCGCTGAGCATCGGTATAGATCCGGGTGTCACCGGGAGGAATCAATAGGTTGAATTTCACTCCTTCCGGCATTTCCTTTGCGTATTTTTCGTAAATATCGGACAGGACCTGTGAGAGGGAATGGTCTGTAAAACAGAATTCCATAGAACCGGTTTCAATACGCGAAAGATCGAGAATATCCGTAAACAGCGTGATCAGGTAGTCGCAATTCTTATTGATTAAGGCTGCGTATTCTCTGGCTTCCTCATTGCAGAGATCGATCTCTTCTCCGGTAAGCAGATGTGAGAATCCTACAATAGCATTCAGGGGGGTACGGATTTCATGGCTCATATTGGCGAGGAAGGCTGATTTAAGACGGTCGCTTTCCTGCGCTTTATCGCGGGCTGAACGAAGATTTTCTTCCGTAGTCTTATGATCCTGAATACTCTGGCAGACCCCTACAACACGGTAGGGTGATCCGTCGTTGGCCCGCCCGAGATACATGGATTGTTCGGAAAACCATTCCCATGTACCGTCTCCCCGCATTAAGCGGTAATAAAATATATCCTGTATCTCTTGTTCGAAAAGTTGTGACCGGAGTGCTTCGGCCAATGTCTTCCGTTCGTCAGGATGCACGCGGGCAAAAAATTCTTCCTGGGTTATCGTACAGTCGCCGGCAGGAATACCCAGGTAGGAGAACCAGTGGGTATCGATCAGCATTTTATTTCGGTCCGTATCATAAAACCACGGAAAAATCTTTGTCCGTGCCAATATCATGCTCAGTATCTGTTCCCGCGTAATTTCATCCATGATATTTCGGAATGAGAACAGATGCCGTCCGCATTCCAGACGGGTAATACAGCCACTGGCGAAGAACTGTACTTTTGAAGAAGCGCAGCGCACGATGGTACCGGCCGGCAGTTGTACCTGATCCGTTGCGGAAATATCCAGGCCGTCCATGAGCTCAGACAATATATCGTTTTCATTATTAATGACCGATAATAGTTCGGGAAGAAGCCGTCCTACAATTTCATCTGTTATATGTAAGTCTTTGCGGGCCAGTGTGTTGGTACGGTAGATGGCGCCGTCGTTATTGAAAAAGATAACACTGGTCTGCATCGCTTCCAGCATTAGGTCAGAGTAATAACCTGAACCCGGACAGTGGCATACTCCATGCCGGTCATCCTCGTCAGGAATTTTTTTATTGGGATTTTTAGTTGCGGCACACATATAAAGTGTATATTACGGACTTCGATTAAATGACAAAGTTTTTTTGTGTATAGACAATTTTTATAGATACAAAATTAATTTATAAACTAGATTTACGATGAAATGGGGCAATGATTGCCAGACAATGAGGAAAATAGAGTAAAATGACGGAAGAAATGACTATGTTTGTCATAAAATATGCCGTTAAACGAAAAACTACACACAGATATGGCCGGACCAGGAGTACCGGAAAAAGAGGAATTCAGTATTCATACGGAACTTTCCGTCTTTCCCGTTTCGGAATGTCCTGCCTATCTCAAAGAGGGGATTGGAGCTGTTTGCGTATTGGGTACGGCGACTATTCAGGTGTTTGACTGCAGGTTCAGGATCATTCCGGGAATGGTTGTTACACTGATGCCGTGGCAGCTCGTATCCATAAAAAACAGGAGTGAGGATTTCCGGATGACTTTTTTCTGTATTACACTTACCCTGTTCACTGATATACTGAGCGGGCTATGCAGATTGCGCCCGGGATTCCTGGCCTATATGCGGAGACATATAGCATCCAAACCTGACGAAGGACATATACGGCGTTTTATAAACTATTGCGACTTGCTGACTTACTGGAAAGTAAACTCATCCCCAAATTGCCGGCGCGAAACAATTGTGCAATTTTTAAGGACCTATTATTGGACGGTTTATATGGTTTATATCAACGACCCTACGGAGGAGAAGACCCGTTATACGCATAGGGAGGAGACTGCTTTTCTGTTTATGCAATATATTATTGAAGAACATTCCCCCGACAAGGACGTAGCCTATTATGCCGAAAAACTAAGCCTTACTCCGAAATCCCTTACGAATCTCGTCAGAAACGTCAGCGGACAGTCCGCCCGTGAATGGATTGTCTATTACACGATTTATGAGATCAAGATGTTGCTCAGGGACTCGTCACTGGACATCAAATCGATAGCTGCCCGGACGAATTTCCCCGATCATGCGACACTGAGCCGCTATTTCCGCCGTTATACAGGGATGTCCCCTTCTAAATACAGGGAAAGTTTCTTTTTCTGATTCTGTTTCCTTTCCATGTTTTTATCTATACTAAAAAGGAAAAGATCCGTTTGCTTCCTTCTGCTTAATTTCTCCCCGTCCTGTCCTTTAATTTAGAAAGGAATATTGAAAAAATGCTATAAATAACCTAATTTTCAAATACTTACTTTATTAAGTCGGATTTTACCGATATTCCGCGAAATCTTAATATCTTTGTATGCAGTGGGAAAGAAGTGAGTAGAAAACGGATTTTTATGGCAGATGAAAAAGTTTATGACTTTAAAAAAATTAAATATTGTCAATTTTAAAAATATAGCGGAGGCTGAAGTTGTGTTTTGTTCCGGTTTTAATTGTTTTATCGGAAATAACGGAGTGGGGAAGACAAATATTCTGGATGCCATCTATCAGTTGTCGATGTGTAAAAGTTATTTTAATTTGCCGGATAACCAAAATATTCGTCATGGGGAACCGTTTTTTGTATTACAGGGAAAGTATGAGCAAAGGGGAGAGGAGCTGGATATTTATTGCGGGGTAAAACGGGGACAAAAGAAAATTTTTAAAAAGAATCAGAAGGCGTATACTAAATTGTCGGAACATATCGGTTTACTGCCTCTTGTGATGATTTCGCCCGAAGATGTGAAATTGATCGAAGGGGGAAGCGAAGAACGCCGGCGGTTGGTAGATCACATTATTTGTCAGTGTGACCGGGATTATTTACAGGCCCTGATTCGTTACAATAAAGCTCTCTTGCAGCGGAATGCTTTATTGAAGGCTTCTGTTGGGGGGAGTTTGGACCGGGAAGCTTTGGAGATATGGGATGAACAATTGGTGGAATATGGAGAGGAAGTGTGGAGGAAGAGGCTGGATTTTCTGGAAGATTTTAAAAACGTATTCCGGGAATATTATGAATTGATTTCTTCGGGGAAAGAAAAAGTAAATTTACGCTATCATAGTTCGGTTGGGGAAGGAGACATAAAGCTTGCTTTAGAAGCGGCTTTGGAAAAGGACCGCTTGCTGGCATACACCACAGCAGGGATACACCGGGACGATATCTTATTGGAAATTGAAGGTTATCCGGTCCGGAAAATCGGCTCCCAAGGGCAGAAAAAGACTTTTTTAATCGCTTTGAAGCTGGCTCAATATGTTTGGTTGTACCGGGTTAATCAATTAAAGCCCATGTTATTGCTGGATGATATTTTTGATAAACTGGATGCCGGACGGGTGGAACAGATAATAAAGCTTGTGGGAGGAGATATTTTTGGACAAATATTCATTACGGATACGAACCGGGAACACATTGATGAAATGTTGAGTACACAGGGAAAAGAATATACTTTATTCCGGGTAGAAGACGGAACTCTTTTTTAATTTTGAACTTCGATAGAAGAGAGACGTATGATTTATATTATATTTGCAATTTAAAGGGAAAAGCCGGATGATCAGTCAGGGAAAAACACAGAAACTAGATGAACTTGTTGGACTTGTTTTGAAGCAAATGGGATTGGATCAGAAATTCAAGGAATACGAGGTTTCCGAAATCTGGCCGCAGGTTGTAGGTAAGCTGATCGCTTCGAAGACAAAGAATATTTACATGGTGGAGGGAAAATTGTTTGTGAGTTTTACTTCTTCTGTAGTAAGAAATGAGATTATGATGGTGAGAGAAGGAATCATTACGGCTTTAAATGACCGGTTGGGGGAAAAAGTCGTTAAGGAAATGATTATAAAGTAGAAAAATCCATAAATTCAGGTTGAAGGAAGGGAAGAGAATAAGGGGAAAGAGCGGGGGGAGGTTAAGGTGGAAAATCCG
>JAEXFF010000183.1 GCA_023400335.1 Bacteroidota bacterium | reverse complement strand
CCACCGGCAATATCTTCTTCTATAGCGAGGTCGATCAGTTGATCTATTAATTTATCGTTTTCCATAGGACCTTACAGTTGATTTGTAAAAATTATATTCTGTCTTATCGTATTGTCTTTTCGGACATATTTTTTAGAGGTTTGTCAACACTTTCCCTGCTGACTTTTCGGATGTATTCTTTAAAAATTTAATAATACCTTTCGTTCTGGCTTTTCAAATGGATTATTTCAGTTTATTGTTTACCGGAATTTTTTGAATTGCTTTTCCTTTTTGCTGTACGATGTGATACAGATAAGCTTCGTCACTCTTGGGGAAATCTTCCCGGTAATGTCCGCCTCTGCTTTCTTTCCGGTAAATAGCGGACCGAATGATCAGTTCCGCCACTAAGATCAGATTCCGGCTGATGAGGGAATAGTATTCCTTGTCTTCCTGAGGCAATTTTGCTGCTAAAGCTTCCAGTTTACAAAGGCCCTGATATAAGAGTTCTTCCTGCCGGATAATCCCCGCATGTTCTGTCATGATGGCAGAGATTTCTCTTTTTAATTGTATATAACCTTCAGCCCGGTTGTCGTTGGAATAATAAATCGGTTTAAAATCAGGTATAGTAGTATCTTCAACGTTCTTCCTGGCTGTTTCAACGGCCCGCTTTCCGAACACTAAACATTCGATCAGGGAATTGGAGGCCAAGCGGTTGGCTCCCATAATACCGGAGGAAGCAAGTTCCCCGCATACAAAAAGATGACCGATATTTGTTTGCCCGTTGGTATCCGTCCGGACACCGCCCACCGTGTAATGAGCAGCCGGAGCAACCGGAATCCGGTCGCACATATCTATACCGAGTTCTTTACATTTTTCGTATATATTGGGAAAACGGTGTTTTACCAGTTCCGGGTTCAAATGTTTTAAAGAAAGCCAAACGAAATCCTGCTGATATTTTTGCATTTGACGGTAAATGGATTGTGCTACAATATCCCGGGGAGCCAGTTCGGCCAGTTCGTGTATGGCAGGCATAAAACGTTCTCCGTTCTGGTTGATAAGATGGGCCCCTTCGCCCCGTACGGCTTCGCTGATAAGGAAAGCTTCTTCCGAATGTGTAAAAATAGCGGAGGGATGAAACTGTATAAATTCCATGTCTGCGATTTCACAGCCGGCATTATAAGCAAGGGCCAGTCCGTCTCCGATAGTCGTATGGGGATTCGTGGTCCGCTTGTAGATGGCAGATGTTCCTCCCAAAGTGAGGAAAGTGTTGGTTCCCAGAAAGAGTTCTTCTTTTTCCGTTGTCAGGTTCCAGGACCGTACTCCGTAACAGCGTTTTTCGTTTTTCAATAATCCGATGACCGAATGGTTTTCGAAAATATCGATACTGGAATTATTGATGACTTTCCCGATCATAAAGCTGGTAACCATTCTGCCTGTGGCATCTCCTCCGGCATGTAAAATCCGTTTTTTGTGGTGTCCGCCTTCCAGGCCAAGAGCCAGGCTTCCGTCTTCCATATCGAAGTGCATACCGGCATTGATTAAATCCTGAATCCGTCTGGGACCTTCATTAACCAGAATGTTTACAGAAGGATAGTCGCATAGACCGCGCCCTGCAATAATGGTATCCTCGAAATGTAAAGCCGGCGCATCGTCTTCATCCGTAACGGCAGCAATACCTCCCTGTGCAAAATAGGAATTACTTTCTGTAATTCCGCATTTAGTTAGTAATGCAACTTTCCCATAAGCTGCTGCCAGGTATGCGGTGTAGAGGCCAGCTAATCCGCTTCCGGCAATAATATAATCGTAATGACGCATTTTCAGAAATATGTAAATTAGTGCGAAAGTATCATTTTTTTGTAAAATGAAGATGAATTCAGAAGATTTTTTTGAATGAAAAGCTGATTTTAGAAAAGTAGGGGAAACTTAATTTTCAGTTTTAATTCTCCGTTTTCCATTATTTTATCGTACTTTTGTCTGGAATTAATTAAAAATTGGAAGAATGATTACAAAGAATAAAGTAGTATCGTTAAGCTATGAATTGAGAACAGAACCGGATGGAAGCGTTATAGAAACTGCAGATGCCGGTCGTCCGCTCGAATTTATTTGCGGACAGGGACAAACCTTGGAGTATTTTGAAATGAATCTGCTCAATAAAAAAGTGGGGGACAAATTCGATTTTAAAATACCTGCAGCTCAGGCTTACGGAGAAAGGAACGAAGATATGATAGTAGATCTTCCCAAAGATATATTTAAAGAAGTTGATCCTCAGGACATGTACGTAGGAAACATGCTGCCCATGATGGACAGTATCGGCAGGCATTTGGAGGGGAAAATTGTCGAAATCAGAGAGGAAGATGTCCGGATCGATTTTAATCATCAGTTAGCCGGTAAAGATCTTTATTTTAAAGGAGAAGTATTGGCTGTGCGGGATGCTACGGATGAGGAACTGGAAGCCCTTAAATCGCATAAATGCGGCGGATGCAGCGGTTGCGGTTCTGAGGGAGGATGTGATTCTAAGGAAGATAGCTGCGGTTGCGGCGGATGCCACTGATAAGGGATCGGTAAGGAGAAAAGCAGTTTATCCATAGAAATGTCTGAAAAGTTTTTTTGTGATCAAACTGATTAGTATTTCCAAAGGGAAATTGATTGGAAATTTGTCCGGGAAAAGTACTTTGGTTTCAGCTTGTTTTTTAATCTGAAAGGGAAGTTTATACCGGCAGATGCCGGACGGGCTACAATCAGGTGAGTGATACCATTAATCGGACAGAAGGACTTTCCGGACATTTTTATATCGGGCGTAGACAATCGGAATTAATTATAATTTCAGGGTGCTGTTTGTCTTTATTAAAAGAGATTCCGAAAATAGTAAAGAAGTCGGTGGACCTATAAGGTAAAAGTTTTTATTTTTAAACTTTATTTCATATAGAATGGCAGGAAATTTATTTGGCAAACTCTATCGGTTGAGTTCGTTTGGAGAGTCGCACGGAACAGCAGTAGGAGGCGTGATTGACGGATGTCCGGCAGGGGTTGGGTTGTCGGTATCTGATATACAACGGGAACTAAACAGGCGAAGGCCCGGACAGTCGGATGTATCTACTCCCCGTTTTGAAGAGGATAAGGTGGAGATATTTTCGGGTATTTTTGAGGGGAAGACTACGGGAATGCCTATCGGTTTTGCGGTTTGGAACCAGAACCAGAACAGTAAAGATTACAGTAATCTGAAAGAGCTTTACCGTCCTTCACATGCCGATTATTCCTGGCAGCAGAAATACGGGATAAGGGATTACAGGGGAGGCGGACGTTCCTCGGCCCGGGAACATATAGCCCGGGTGGTCGGAGGTGCTGTGGCAAAACAAGTGTTAGCGGGATATGGCATAAGCGTTTACGCTTATACGTCTCAGGTCGGAGGAGTCTGTTTACCTTACGCTTACCGGGAGATAGATACGGGAAAGATTGAGACCAATATAGTGCGTTGTCCGGATGAGCAGACAGCTGAACAAATGATCCGGCTGATTCGGGAGGTGAAAGATGCTGGGGATAGTGTAGGGGGAGTGGTAAGCTGTATTATCCGGGGAGTTATGCCTGGCTTGGGGGAACCGGTGTTCGATCGTTTTCAGGCACGCTTGGCTCAGGCGGTGATGAGTATTAATGCAACGAAGGGATTTGAGTATGGAACGGGTTTTGCAGCTGCTGGAATGCGGGGGAGTGAACATAACGACCCCTTTGTCATGCGGGAAGGGCAGGTAAGAACGGAAACAAACCGCTCCGGAGGTATACAGGGAGGAGTGACAAACGGAGAAGACATTTATTTCCGGGTTGCTTTTAAACCTGTGGCTACGATTATGCGGGAGCAGGAGACCGTGAACCGGCAGGGGAAGGAGGTTACTTTTGAAGCACACGGCAGGCATGACCCGTGTGTAGTCCCAAGGGCTGTCCCGGTCGTAGAAGCCATGGCAGCCATGGTCGTACTGGATATGTTGTTGGAAGCTAAAACAGTAAGATAGTTTATGTGGAAACGAATCCCTCTTTATGTAAAAATTCTGGCAGGAATGGGCATCGGCCTCCTATTGGGTTTTACAGCCTGTGCCTTGCATTTTGAAGGATTCGTTTCGGATTGGATCAGGCCTTGGGGAACCATTTTCATCCGTTTACTGAAACTTGTTGCCGTTCCTTTGGTTTTTATTTCGCTGATCAAAGGGGTGGGCGGACTGAAGGATATCAGCCGCCTTTCCCGTATGGGACTGAAAACAATTGCCATTTATATCGGTACGACTGTAATCGCTATTTCGGTCGGTTTGCTGATGGTCAGTATGATCGATCCCGGGAAGGTCTTTCCGCGGGAAAAAGCGGAAGAATACCGCGGACGTTATGAGCGTACTGTAGACGAGAAAAAGAAAGCAGCCGAAGAGATTCAGGATGCAGGGCCACTGGCTTTTCTGGTAGATATGGTTCCTGAAAATCTGATACAGGCAGGATCGGATAATACAAGAATGTTGCAGATTATATTTGTTGCCTTGTTATCCGGAATGGCTATGGTAGCGGTAGGAGGTGAAAAAATGAAAACGCTGATGCATGCCCTGGATGCAGCAGATGCAGTTATTTTGAAAATCATCGATTATATTATGCAATTTGCTCCCTGGGGAGTATTGGGGTTGATGGCTTCTTTGGTCGTCGATTTTGCAGGCAACGGAGAAATTTTTGCAGCTTTGGGGATGTATGCTTTCACTGTGATTTTGAGTTTGTTATTGATGATTTTCCTTTTTTATCCCTCGTTGATCCGTTTATTCTCGTCTGTCAAAATCAAACAATTTTTTCGGGCCATGTCACCTGTGCAACTGTTAGCATTTTCTACCAGTTCGAGTGCGGCTACCCTGCCCTTGACGCTGGAACGGACAGAACAGGAACTGAAAATTTCCAATGAGGTTGTCTCTTTTGTTTTGCCTGTGGGAGTAACGATTAACATGGACGGGACAAGTTGTTATCAGGCGGTGGCCACTGTTTTTATTGCACAGGTAATGGGATTGGATCTGACATTTTCCCAGATGCTTGTGATTGTTTTCATGACTACTTTATCCTCTATCGGTACGCCGGGAATTCCGGGAGGGAGCATTGTCATGTTCGTTATGGTCCTTTCTTCAGTAGGAATTCCGGTAGAAGGACTGGCTTTGATTTTGGGATTGGACCGGCCTTTGGATATGTTACGTACAGTCGTAAATGTGACGGGAGATGCAACAGTGGCTTGTATTGTGGAAGAAGGGGAAAAGAAATTTAGGAATGGCGGATAAAGAGATATTTTTATTTTTTTGCAGCTTATTTGATTTTATAAAAAAGTTTGTAATCATTATTCCGTTCAAAGCGAATGAGAAGAGAAATTTATTACAGAGAAATAATGTACTGGAAGTCTCTTTATTCGCTGTCTCAGTCAAGCGTTTCCGGTAGAAGAGGCGGTAGACGAATGGTTTAAACAACTGAATATATAAAAATAATAAATCCGGGCTTATCTCTGGGATTTTCTGTTTTGATAAAACGGAAAATCGATCCTTAGATAAGCCCGGTATTTATTTTTGAATTCGGTTAGTTAATTCTTTTCATACGGTAGTATATGCTGGCTGATGCAATTTGATCAACAACAGCTTTGAAGGTAGCATCTTGTGCTGCTAAAGCTTGTAAAAGTTTCATATAAGAATCTCCTGCAAAAGTTATTTTCAGAACATTATCCGTCAAATCGGTATCACCGAGTAAATCGGGAACTCCGCTCATCGGAGAAGAGATAGACATGATCCCGTCATTCAATACATACTGTAAGG
>JAEXFF010000077.1 GCA_023400335.1 Bacteroidota bacterium | reverse complement strand
TCAGTTAGCTAAAAAATAGTTTCCGATAGAAAGGAGATGAAAAGGGGTTACCGGCAACGATAACCCCTTTTTGGATATAGATGTGTTTACTGTACAGTAGGTACTTCAATAAAGAGAACTTTTGCATTTTCTTTTACTTCAATGCCAAAGGAGAGTGTATCATATATACCTTGTCCGTCCCTTCTGCCTAAATGAGAACCTTCCACAAAAACGGAACCTTCTATGACGAAAACATATACACCAAAACTATGGGATGACTTAAAATGATAAGTGTGACGGGTATCTTTTGTGAGTTCTCCGATTGAAAACCAGGCTTGCTGGTAAATCCATAATCCTTTTTCTTTTCCTGGATAGGGAGATACAATTTCTGTAATTTCATTTCGCCGGATGATATCATTAATCCGGGCGGTTTCATAGCGCGGAGCCACGTTCATTCTGTCGGGAATGACCCAAATTTGTAAAAAATCGGTATTTTTTTCATTGCTGGCGTTGTATTCACTGTGGAGGACCCCTGTACCGGCACTCATTACCTGAATTTCTCCCTGATGAAGTACAGTGGTATTTCCCATATTGTCCCGGTGTTTTAATGCACCGCTGAGCGGTATGGATACAATCTCCATATTCCGGTGAGGATGCATGTCGAATCCTGTGCCGGGATCGATAGAATCGTCATTTAATACTCGTAAGGCTCCGAAATTAATGCGTTGCGGATCATAATAATCAGCAAAGCTGAAGGTGTGGGACGTGCGTAACCAACCGTGATTGAAATGTCCCCGGCTCTCTGCTTTGTGTAATACTGTTTTCATAATTCGTTTTTGTTTCGTTTAGTCATATAAAATTAGAGATTAGCGGAACATCAGGCAATTCTAAAGCCTTATTATTTGTTAAAAAGGAAAGAGGATTAGCTTTGGATTAACTAAAGATTGTAAACAAAACGAAGGAATAAGGTAAAAGCTTTCCGGAAAATTTTTGAATACTGATTGTTTATTTCTGAGCCAGGTGAAAATAGTCTTTTAAGATAGTTTTTATAAAAGTTTGATTATCCATATCAGTGGAAATACCGGTAACTTCTTTTATTTTTTTAGCTAAAGGATCTAAAAGTTTAAAATCCAGGCTGCGATTTACTTCTGTGATTACTTCATTTACGATTCGGATGTCCCGGTCGGACAGTAAACTGACCTGGGGAAAAATGACGGTGTATCCGGCAGGCATTACATGTTGGGTTAAATCTTGTAAGCTAACAGGCGTTTTTTGGCGGATGACTGTTGTTCCGGCAGCCAGGTCCCCTATCCTTTGCATGCGGCGGGTCACTACAATTGAAATGATGGCAAGTGTACCGCTGGTGAGGGTAATGTCGATTAAACGGAAAATCCAGCGCAGCATATAATCCCAAAAGTTTACTTTTTTACCGTCTAAACGAACAACTTGTAATCCTAGGGCCATTTTTCCAACGCTTTTCCCGTTAAAAAATAATTCACAGAGCAGGTGATATAACGGGAGGATACTGAGCAGAATAATGATAAAAACAATGCTGCCTGTACTGCCTTGGCTGATGCCTACGCCCATACTGCCTAACAGGAGGAATAAAAGACCTGTGGAACCCAGAATGAGAAAATCCAGAAGAGTAGCTAAAATTCGGGGACCTACACCTGCCATTTCGTAGTCGATATTGACATTTTGAACAGTATTGACGGATATTTTCATCGGAAACAGAATTGTATCGTGCAAACATATGCTTTTTTGATAAAAAAATCTATTTTTGTTATTAAAATTACATTTATCCGTGGTAAAAGAATGAGTGGCTAACTCTTTTTCGTCCTATGAAAGAAGCAAAATTTATAGCTAAAAATAAGCAAAGGTGGAAGGAGATTGAAAAAAGAAGACAGGAACGCACGGATAAACTGGCTTCCGATTTTATTGAATTGTCTGATGATCTTTCTTATGCCCGGACGTTCTATCCGGGAAGTGCTACAGAAAAATACCTGAATCAGCTCATGATTCATTTTCAGACAAAAATTTATCGTTATCGTTCGGAAAGAAGAAAGGGACTCTTTTCTTTTTGGAAAGAAGATTTTCCTCTTTTACTGTTTCAGGAAAGAAAAACAATGTTTTTTGTATTATTGTTTTTTATTGTTTCCTGTATCTTGGGATGGTTTTCTGCAGCACATGAGGGAACTTTTGTACGTTTAATTTTAGGGGATGCTTATGTAAATCAGACTTTGCACAATATTGCAGAAGGAGTTCCTATGGGGGTGTATAATTCTGGTAACGAATGGGAGATGTTTTGGGGAATTACGCTGAATAATATACGAGTGTCTTTTGTTGCCTTTGTATTCGGAGTATTTTTTTCAGTAGGGGCTTTGTGGATTTTGTTTTCCAATGGCGTGATGCTGGGGGCCTTTCAATATTTTTTTTATGCTCAGGGCTTGTTTATACATTCAGCTTTATCCCTATGGGCACATGGAACATTTGAGATTACTTCCATTGTAATTGCCGGAGGTGCAGGAGTAGTGATCGGAAATAGTTTTTTATTCCCCGGTACATATACCCGTATTCAGTCGTTTAAAAAGGGAGCTTTAAAGGGAATTAAAATAGTAGTAGGATTGATTCCCTTCTTTATCTTAGCCGGAAGTATAGAGAGTTTTATAACCCGCTATGCAGACCGTTATCCGGTTGTGGGGTTGTGTTGTGTCGTGGTGTCGTTTGCGGGTATTTTGACTTACTTCGGATTTTATCCGGTTTTAGTAAATAAAAGGAAGAATGGAAAAAATTGATTTGTGTCAAAGACGGAGTTTCGGAGATTTGTTAACGGATACATTTGTGTTTATCAAACAAGAATTTAAGCCGTTTTTACGTTGTTTCTGTTATCTGGTATTGCCTGTTCTGATTGTGGATGTTTTATTTAAGAGTGCCTTTTTACAGGATTTTATACTTAATACAGGAGAACAATACTCAACAGATATCCTTCGTTTTAGAGGACAATTCTTCTGGACTTATTTTTTTAATCTCATTGTAATTTATGGGTTGATGTTGGAAACTTTATCTTATATACGGGTATATCAGGATAAATATGAGGCAGGCGACACTTCACCGGTAAAGCCCCGGGAAGTATGGTTTGTTATGAGACGCAAAGGGGTTCTTCTGGGGATATGGGGAATTGGTTATCTGTGTATCAGTTTGATTGCCTTTTTATTTCTCATTATACCCGGGATTTATTTTTTTACAGCCCTGACTTTTGGAGCTTATTTGATTGTAATTACGGATAGGAAAATGAAAGAGGGTTTTTCATTTTCTTTTATCCGTGGAGAATGGTGGAGTACTTTCGGATTCGGAATTGTCATCCATCTGATTATAAGTTTTATGTCTTATATTTTTTTGATACCCACCTGGATTTTGTATATACCCAGTTTGATGACCGGCAATCCGGAAAATAATTATATCGCTTCTATGCTTTTGTTATTGGCGTCGTTGGGGCAAAATTTTCTGTATACCATTTATTTTATTGGGATGGGTTTCAAATTTTTCAGTATTATAGAAGGACGGGAACATTATACTTTATATAAAAAAATCAATAGTATCGGTGAAAATACAATTTAGGAAAAGTTTAAAAATGACTTTCCGATACGGGAGTTGGACGTTTATTTTCTGTTGCATCATGCTCCCTTTATTTGGCGGACCGGCGAGGGATTCTCTCTATGAAATACGTTCGCCGGGAAATGCTTTTGTTGAAAAATTCCGTGCTGAGCCGGCATTTAATTATACGGAAATTGTGGAAGATAATCCTTGGGGAAAGCGTATGATACGTTGGCTGGCGGATCTTTTCGGTGGGCTACCGGCTGAAACTACGGCAGATGTTTTGGGATTCTTGTTGAAAATGCTGGTTGTTAGCTGTCTTATTTATGCTTTATACCTTATGGTGAAAGCAGGCGTAATATCTCCATGGGGACAAAAAGAGAAAAAATTTAAAGAAGAAACTTTAGATACTGCTTTATTTTCCGATCCGGACAGATTCCGGAGACGGTTGGAAGAAGCTTTAAAAGCAGGGAATTATAAAAGTGCTGTAAGAATTCATTATTTAAATGTATTGTTTTTATTGAATGAAAAAGGACTGATACATTGGGATTTATACAAGACAAATGCTTCCTATCTCAGGGAGATTCCCTTGGAAAAAAAGAAGGCTTTCCAGCGTCTTTCTACTGTTTTTGATTGTGTTTGTTATGGGGATTTTGAAATCGATGAGGAGGTTTACCCACAGATACGTGATTGTTTCCTAGGGTTTGAAAAGGAGATAGAGGAATGAAATTGAAAATTTACATCTACCTTTTTATGATGACCGGTATAGTGTTGTTTTATGTTTGGTATGAAACAAACCGGCCGGCCACTGTTGATTGGACAGAGACTTTTTCGGTAAACGATAAAATACCGTTTGGAACATACATTGCCGGTAAAAGTTTACCTTATCTTTTTCCGGAAGGAAAGGTTGAGATTTCGCGTAGGCCGGTAACTGAGCGGCTCCGGCGTAAAGATACCCTTTATCCTTCGGCTTATGTATTTATCGATTACGGATTTCAAACGGATCCGGCGGAAATGGAAGATTTGCTGAACTTTGTGGAAAAGGGGAATTATTTATTTATTGCTGCATTACAGATACCCGATACTTTACTCTCCTTATTCCATTTAAAACTGGAAGGTGATTATGAGGAACAGAAACATCAGTTAAAGGTGGATACAGCCGGTCAGCAGTATTTATTCCGAAAACGTTTTGTCGCTTATTTTGAGTTACAAGAGGACTTCGAAGGAAAAGTTTGGGGGACTGTAACGGAAAAAAAGCGTCCTGATTTTGTCCAATTGAATTATGGAAGGGGACAGATATTTCTTAACTTAAACCCTCATGCTTTTACGAATTACCATGTTCTGGAAGCAGAGCAGGGGGAATATTATTATAAGGCATTGTCGGTTTTACCTGCCCGGGTAAATGTGATATGGGATGAGTATAAAATTGCCGGACCGGAAGGAGGCGAAAGTCCGTTCCGGGTAATAATCCGTTACCCTGCCTTAAAAGGAGCTTTGTATTTGATAGTAGTATGTGGAATCTTATACGTTTTGTTCCGTTGTAAACGGGAACAGCGGGCGATGCCTGTAATTGAACCTCCCGAAAATAAGTCATTGGAGTTTATTGCAGCTGTCAGTTCGTTGTATTACAAACAGCAGGATCATTACCGGATAGCTTTGAAACGGATTAGTTTTTTTCTGAATGAAACAACTGTAAAATATAAACTGGATACAGGAAAATTGGATGAGTCTTTTATTTCGGACCTTGCCCAACGATCCGGCATAGAGGAAGAAAAGGTTGAAAAACTGATTCGGTTGATTATCACTATCCAGGAAACGGAACATATAAATGAGCCCGGATTAAAAAAATTAATACAATTATTGGAATTATTTAATGAAAAAAATAAAATATGAAAACTGAGCAGGAGGAAATAAACATAAATTTTGAATCCCGTATCGATTTTACTCTTTTAAAGAATAAACTGGATTCATTACGGGGAGAAATCGCAAAAGTAATTGTCGGTCAGCAGGAATGGGTCGACTTACTCTTGACGGCGATATTAGCGGATGGGCATGTGTTGGTAGAAGGGGTACCCGGTGTAGCAAAAACATTGATGGCTAAGGTATTGTCCCGTTTAATTGATGCGGATTTTTGCCGTATCCAGTTTACGCCCGATTTGATGCCAAGTGATGTTTTGGGAACTTCAGTGTTCATGCCTTCAACCGGACAATTCGAATACCGGAAAGGTCCTGTTTTTACGAATATCTTATTGGTGGATGAAATCAATCGTTCTCCGGCAAAGACACAGGCGGCATTGTTTGAAGTGATGGAGGAGAGGCAGGTGACAAATGACGGGAAGGAGTATAAGATAGATTATCCTTTTCTGGTTATAGCGACTCAGAATCCGATAGAGCATGAAGGTACCTATCGTTTGCCGGAGGCACAACTGGACCGCTTTATTTTTAAGATTTCCGTTGGATATCCTGCTTTTGAAGAAGAGTTGCAGATACTTCGTTTGCACGATTCGGGGAATATTGTAAATTGGGAAAAATGGGTTCCTGTATTGGGGGCTGAGGATTTAAAAACATTGAGAGAACAGGTAATGCACGTCCGGGTAGATGAAAAGATCAAAGGGTATATCGTCCAGTTAGTGCGGATGACCCGGGAAAATGGATGGCTTTATTTGGGTGCCTCTCCGCGGGCTTCGATAGCATTGATGAAAGGGGCAAAGGCTTATGCTGCATTGCAGGGGAGAGATTTCGTAATCCCGGAAGATATTATACACCTGGCCTTACCTGTTTTCCGGCATAGAATACAATTGTCGGCAGAAAGAGAACTGGAAGGGGTTTCTGTGGATCAGGTTATTACTCAGTTGGTCGCTAAAGTAGAAGTGCCCCGTTAAAATCCCGGGTACGAAAAGAGGATATTATTCAAATTCTGTAGAAAGTGAAATTATTTCGGGAGTTATATTTACCGCCGCGTTTTTTTGCCTTATGTATACTTGGGGTACTGGCTTTGGTTATGGCTTTTGTTTTCCCTGTTCTTTACTGGGGTGTTTTAGGATTAATAGGGGCGTTGGGGATATGGACTGTAATGGATATTTTACTATTATTTACGGCAAGAGGGAGTGTATGCGGAAGCAGAGAAATGGCTGATAAATTTTCTAACGGGGAAGATAATCAGGTGAAAATTGTCTTACAGAACAAGTACCGGTGGACGGTATATTTACGGGTAATGGATGAGATTCCGTTTCCTTTTCAGATACGCACTTTAACGGAAAAATGTAAATTGGAAAGTGAGGAAAAACAAATTCTGTGTTACAGTCTCCATCCGGTAAGGAGGGGAGAATATGAATTTGGCAGGATTCGCGTATTTGTTTCTACTGTTTGGGGATTGGTTGAACGTCGTTTTTCTTTGGGAGAGGAAGCTAAAGTTGCTGTTTATCCCGCTTTTGCTGAAATGAGAAAGTATGAATTAAGGGCTATGGGTGCCCGCCAAAATGCAGGAGATAAACAAGTCCGTTTCGTAGGAATCAGTACTTCTTTTGATCAGATAAAACCCTATGTATGGGGAGATGATCCCCGCCGGGTCAATTGGAAAGCTACGGCAAAGTGTAACCGTTTAATGGTCAATTCTTATACGGATGAGAGGGCTCAATCTATTTATTGCTTATTGGATAAAGGCCGTACGATGCAATTCCCTTTCCGGGAGATGACAATGTTGGATTATGCAATAAATGCGGTCCTGGCTTTGTCGGATGTGATTTTGAAAAAAGGGGACCGGGCCGGTTTATATACATTTTCAAACACGTCCGATGTTTTTATAAAATCCGATAACCGGGGCGGACAGTTGAGACAGATTAATGAGGCTCTTTATAAGCAGCAGACTTATTTTCTGGAATCGGATTTTGAACAGATGTATGTTGCTGTTAACCGCTCGGTACAGACCCGTAGTTTATTGATTTTATTTACAAATTTCGAAAGTATGGCTGCATTGGAAAGACAATTACCTGTACTGCACAGATTGACACAAAAACATCTGCTTTTAGTGGTGTTATTTGAGAATTCAGAAATACGGGAAGTTATGGAAAACGCCAATAAAAGCGTATACGATATTTATTTTCAAACAATAGCAATGGAATTCATGGCAGAAAAGCAGCGTATTGTACGGACCTTGCGTCAGCAAGGTATTCTGGCATTGTTGAGTCGGCCGGAAGACTTATCCGTGGGCGTTATAAATGCTTATCTGAAGTTAAAGGAAAAGAATGTGATTTGATTGGCCGTTATTTTATAATCCCTTTTCGCAAAAGAATGGGACGACTGTATTTGTAAATAAGGGGCCGGTAATATTCAAATGTGGCTCCTGCGAGAGTACATGTCATGCCTGAAAGAAGTATAATAACCGGCAAACCGGCGTATTTTTCCAGATAACCTAACAGTATACCTCCCAGAGGAGATATACCGGTAAACGTCATAGCCAGATAACCCATTACCCGTCCACGTTTATCTTCTTCAGCCAATGCTTGTAAAAGACTGTTGATAGAAGCCACTGTCATAATAATAGAGAATCCGGCGGATATAAGTATGGCGGCAGCTAAAAATGGCGTGTGGATAAAGGCCAATGAACTTAAAGACGCGCCTAGTAGGAATGTGTTGATGGTAATCAGCCTTTCTAATCCGGCAATCGTTTTACGGGCAGCCAGTGTGATGGCGGCTGTTAAGGAACCCAACCCGATACAGGACAATAAGTACCCCAGCATTTTGCTTTCTCCGTTTAGGATATCGTTGACATAGGCCGGAATAAAAGTAACAAGTGGCAGGCCGAAGAAGCTGACAATGGCCATCAATAATAAAAGAGAACGAATCGGAAGCTGGGTAGCCACGTAACAAAAACCTTCATTTAAGTCGGTAAAAACAGTGAGGCGGGTTTTCCGGGAATGCTGTATGGGCAAATGCATTCTTAATAAAGCTATGATTACTCCCAGGTAACTTAACCCATTCAGTAAAAAACAAAACATTTCTCCGCCAAAACCGATGACAATACCTCCGATAGCCGGTCCGACAAGACGGGAACCATTGATGACCGTAGAATTAAGAGCGATGGCATTATTTAAATGCTCAGGTGCAACCAGGCCGGGATAAAAAGCCTGACGGGTAGGATTATCCAAAGCGTTGATTACTCCCAAAAACAGACTGAGCGCCATGAGATGCCAGATTTCAATTGCTCCGTTAAAAGTTAACCAAGCCAGAAGTAAAGCTTGTACAGCGGATAGAGATTGAGTGAGAAGTAAAATATGATGCCTGTTGAAGCGATCGGCAAAGACACTGGCAAAGGGGGTAATCAGGAGTATTGGAATTTGAGTCATAAACGAAATACCTGCTAAAAAGAGAACAGAGCCTGTCAGTTTATAGGCCATCCAACTCATGGCAAGTTGTTGCATCCAGGTGCCAACTAAAGAAATGCACATTCCTCCGAAATAAAGCCTGAAATTGCGGGACTTTAAAGAAACCAGAATACGGTCAGTCAGTTCTTTAGGCTTGTCAAATACTCCTCGGGTCGTCTTCATATGGATTTTCCTGCAGTCATTCGGTTCTTTCGATGGGGAAGAGAAACATTTTTAATGGATTTAATTTTTCTTATATTCCTGATTCTTCTTTAATCAAAATAATATTTATTCTTCCAGCAGGCCAGGATTTTTCAGTAATTGTCCAGGTATTGCAGATGCGGTGGGGACTGCGGCAATCCATGCAGGTTCCGGTTTTCCGGCAGGGAGTATTGAATCCTTCGTGACGCAATATATTCTGAGGGGCCGTCCAGGTTCGAATGCGTTGCATAGCTGTTTCCAAATCCGGGACGATCTTATTTATCCCGATGAAAAGCACGACATGTTTAGGACCGAAAGTAATGCCTCCGACTCGGTTGCCCATCATATCCAGATTGACTAACTGCCCTTTCTGAGTAATGGCATTCGTGCCGGCGAGGAACAGATCTGAGAGGAGAGCCTGACGGCGCCAATATATTTTCTGGGTACGGCTCATTCCTGCTCCGAATGTCCGGATTAAGGTCACTTCCGGATTTTTTTCCAATTCGGAGAGAATACGGGTAGATTCCAGCGTTTGGGAATCGCCCCAGCTCACTGTAGCAGGTTGTAATACTGTAAATATTTCTTTGAAAAAAATAGCCCGGGCTTCTTCAGTATTAGCGGCCGGAAAAACTTCAAAATTATTATTTTTCAAAGCTTTTATTGTGTTCTCTACAATAGATAAGTCCATGAGTTTCATTTTCGGACAAAGGTAATGAACATATTGAAGAGAAGGGCAAAGAAATATAAAAAACTGAATTTTACGGGGAAAAAAGGAGTGAGAATTTATAGAAAATAGCGGTCCGGGGCTTGCTTTGAGTACGTAAAGAGAGGAACGCAATTTTTTAAGGTATAAATGACTTTATTTAAGTATTTTTTAACTATTTTTGTGACTTATTCTGACAGATAGGAAAAAACGTGCTAAATATTGAAATTTTGGTATGAAAAAAAGACTGGACTTTCAGCCTAAGTTATTTACAAGTTTGAAGAATTATTCGAAAGAAAAATTTTTCTCCGATTTAATGGCCGGTATTATTGTCGGCATTGTCGCGCTCCCTTTGGCTATTGCCTTTGGAATTGCTTCTGGTGTTAGTCCGGAACAGGGTTTGATTACGGCTATTATGGCTGGTTTTATCATTTCTTTGTTGGGGGGAAGTAATGTACAGATTGGAGGTCCTACCGGGGCATTTATTATTGTAGTATATGGCATTATAAGTGAATTCGGAATGGAAGGATTAGCTATTGCTACTGTATTGGCCGGTATATTTTTATTATTAATGGGGCTATTGAAATTGGGGACCGTTATCCGTTTTATTCCTTATCCCATTATTGTCGGATTTACAAGCGGAATAGCTTTGACTATTTTTACGACTCAGATAAAAGATTTATTCGGAATGCAGATGACGGAGATGCCTGCTGATTTTCTGCCTAAATGGGGAGCTTATTTCCGGAGTGCGGGAAGTATACATGGAGCATCGGCTGTGGTAGGGATAGCCAGTATTGTATTAATCGTATTTACACCGAAATTTTTAAAAAAAATACCAGGGTCTTTAGTTGCGATTGTTGTAATGACGGGAATCGTATATATTTTAAAAAATTATTTGGGAATTACAGGGATTGAGACAATCGGGGATCGTTTTCAGCTAAAAGCGGCTTTGCCTGAGCCCAGTATGCTTGCCTTGAATATGGAGACGATTCACTTCTTATTTCCGGCAGCCTTTACAATTGCCATTCTGGGAGCTATAGAGTCTTTGCTTTCGGCAACAGTGGCGGATGGAGTGACGGGAGATAAGCATAATTCCAATACAGAATTAATGGCACAAGGGGTAGCTAATATGGTTGTGCCCTTTTTTGGCGGAATCCCGGCAACGGGAGCTATTGCCCGTACCATGACGAATATTAACAATGGCGGGCGTAGTCCGGTAGCGGGAATTATTCATGCGGTCGTATTATTGCTGATCTTATTATTTTTAGGACCTCTTACCCAGCATATACCGATGGCTTGTCTGGCTGGAGTACTGGTAATTGTTGCCTATAATATGAGTGAGTGGCGGACGTTTCGTTCTTTGCTTCGGAATTCCCGCTCGGATGTGGCTGTGCTTTTGACAACTTTTTTATTGACGGTGATATTTGATCTGACAATAGCCATTGAGATCGGGCTTTTATTGGCTATGCTTTTATTTATGAAGCGCATGAGTGAAGTGACAAAGGTGTCTGTCGTAAAAGATGAGGTGGATCTTTCTTCGGAAAGCGAAATTTATCACGAAGAAGAAAAGCTGAATTTAAAAAAGGGAGTGGAAGTATATGAAATCGACGGTCCTTTCTTTTTCGGGATTGCCAATAAGTTCGATGAGTGTATGAAAGTATTGGGGGATCGCCCTCAGGTCCGTATTATTCGAATGCGTAAGGTACCTTTTATGGATACGACGGGTTTGCATAATTTGGAAAGTCTTTATCGTTTGTCAGAAAAGGAAAAAATACGCGTTGTACTTTCCGGAGTAAATGAATCCGTGCGTAAGGTATTGAAAAAATCCGGTTTAGCATATAAAATCGGTAAAGAAAATATTTGCAGTAATATTCAGGAAGCTGTAAAAAAGGCTAATAGCTATATTTAAGGTGAATCATAAATTTCTAAAGGCGAACGATGTCATTATGATGAAGAGAAATGTACTACTTTTTCTAGTTTTAATTCTTTTTTCATTTCCTTTGAAAATAAAGGCGCAGGCTTTTGTAAAGTCGTCTACGGAAGATTTTGAATGGAAACTGATCGGAAGAGCTTTATTTGACGGAGGTGTATTTTTCAGTGATTCCGCCCGTTTAGGGAATGGTATGGTTATTTCGGATGTTCGTCTGGGGACCAGCATCCGTTTTTTGAAAAATTGGGAAGGAAAAGTCGAGTTGGGATATAAGGACAGCAAGGTATCGCTGAAGGATATTTACATTGCCTACCGGAAACGGGATCATATGATAAAAATCGGTCATTATTTTGAGCATCTGGGATTGGATTACCGGCTGGGGACTTTAAATTTCCGGTTAATGACGATGGCGGTGACCGATGCTGTTTTGGGAGATAAACGGAAAGTAGGATTCAGTTATATTTATAATAGTCATGTGATGACGGCGGCAGCCGGTTTTTTCAGTGACGGAGATATTGACAATACCAAAAGCCTGGATGAAGGTTATGTAATTGCTGCTCAGCTTATCGGTCGTCCGGTGTACGATGAAGAAAAGCTGGTCCATTTGGGTTTGGGGGTAAGGTATAGTGAACATGACGAGGCGGAAAGAGAGGAAGTCATTTTTAAAGGAGGTGCTCCTACAGATGTCCTGAATAAAAACGAAAATGTGTTTGTACAAGCTAAAGTGACGGATATGATCAATCAGTGGCGGTTCGGTGCAGATATCATTTTATTTTACAGAGGGATTTATCTTCAAAGTGAATGCCTGGCTGTTCATATCAATCGTATCGGAAAAGAAAATTATACCGGTAAAGGGGTGTATGTACAGTCGGGATGTTTGTTGCTGGGAAATAAACAATATAAATACAATCGTTCCCAGGGATGGGTTTCCAATCCTGATCCCAGAAATTTAGAGCTGCTGTTCCGTTATAATGTAACGGATATGAACGACAGGGAAGCACATATTATGGGAGGAAAAGAACAGGATATTACGTTGGGAGTGAATTACTTTATAAATAAATATATTGGTGTGAAGGTGAATTATACTCATATGTGGACAGATTCTTATGCTGTTTACGGAAAAGAAAAATTCGATTTTATTCAGGGACGTATCCAGTTTAGTTTTTAAAACCGGTAATAAAATCCGGGCATTATAAATATTAATAAAAAAGAGTATGAAAAAAATTTTAGTATGTATGATCTTGATTCTGGGAGTAACTTTAGGAATCAAATGTTCTGAACCGAAGGATTATAAAACTACGTTAAAAGAGATGCTGATCGTTTCAGGTAGTGATAAGACTTTCGAGATGGTGGTACCTCAGATGATCGGAATGATGAGACAACAGATGCCGCAGGTGCCGGGTGAATTCTGGGATGAAATGGAAAATGAGATGTCTAAAACGGCTTATACCGATTTAGTGGATATGCTGGCGCCGATTTACCAGAAATATTTAACACAGGAAGATCTGGAAGAAATCATTAAATTTTACCAGACTCCGGCAGGTAAAAAACTGGGTACATCTGCTCCGAATATCAATATGGAAAGTATGCAGGCCGGTCAACAATGGGGCATGAAATTAGGTCAGAAAATCCAGGCTAAACTGCAGGAAAAAGGATATTAAAATCCGTTTTTTAAAGACAATGTCCGGAAACAGATCCTCTTGTTTCATTCGTAATTGATTGATAGTGTAAAACCAGCAGAAGAGAGAGGAGGGGTATCCTGGATTCCCTTAACCGGTAGAGGTGGACCGGGTCAGGAAGAAAGTTGTTTCCGGACGTTGACTTTTGTTTTATCCGTTGAGCGTATGGACAGTGTTAAAATTCTCCTTTTTTAGGGCTTTTTTCAAAATATACTTTACAGAAAGCATCTAACTTCAGCGTTCCCGTTTCAGCATTTCCCGAAGCATCTTTAAAGCCCGTGAGAGTTCCGGTCTTTCTTTTCCGTATGAGTGCTTCAACTTGCCTGGAACTTAATTTTTTCCCCTCAATTTCCAGGGGGATCAGGAAGTCACAGGATTTCTTATACAGAGAACATCCCCAGGCGGTTTTTCCTTTTAGTATAGCACCTTTCCCGCATTTTGGACAGGTTAAAGGCAGGGATTTCTGGGGAGATTTTGCCGTACTTTTTTTCTTTTCACTTTCTTTTGTATCTGATTTATCTTGTTCTACGGTAATTGTCTTAGCGGATGAATGCTTGACAAAGTGAATGATTTCATTAACCATATTTTTAAGCTCTTCCATAAATCCGCTTACATTGTATTTCCCGTCTTCGATCATACGGAGTTTCCTTTCCCATTGTCCGGTTAGTTCTGCGGATTTCAGGAGTTCATTTTGAATGGTTTGGATCAGTTCTACGCCGGTAGGGGTTGCTAACAGGCGTTTTTTGTCTTTCCGGATGTAATGCCTTTTTTGTAAGGTTTCGATAATACCGGCTCGTGTGGAGGGACGTCCGATCCCGTTTTCTTTCATCAGATCGCGTAGTTCTTCGTCTTCTATTTGTTTCCCGGCTGTTTCCATTGCCCGAAGTAAATCTGCTTCTGTATAATACTTAGGAGGCTGGGTTTCCTTTTCCAGCATTTCAGGAGTGTGAGGGCCTTGTTCCCCTTTTTTATAGGCAGGCAATACGTTTTCTTCGTTTTGTTTATCCGTTGTCGATCCGAAAACGACCCGCCAGGCCGGCTGAATAATTTGTTTTCCTGTCGCTTTAAAACTTTCTTCTCCGATTTTAGCCAATACGGTGGTATTGGCAATTTCACAGTCCGGATAAAAGGCAGCAATAAAACGGCGGGCAACCAGATCATATACACGTTTTTCATCCGGTGTCATATCATAACTGAATATTCCGGTAGGGATGATGGCATGGTGGTCTGTAATTTTTTTATCGTTAAAAACTTTTGTTGACTTTTTAATTTTTGTACCGCTGAGAAGAGGTGCTACCAAGTTTTCATAGGGTTTAAGTCCCTTTAATATTCCCGGAATTTTAGTATATTGATCATTGGGAAGAAAATTAGTGTCTACGCGGGGATAAGTCGTCAATTTCTTTTCGTACAACGATTGGATAATCTTTAGCGTATGGTCAGCGGTAAAAGCATATTTCCGGTTACATTCTACCTGCAACAAAGTCAGATCAAATAATTTAGGGGGGCTTTCCATTGCCCTTTTGCATTCTACGCTGATAATTTCGAGATTCAGAGGGAGAATTTGCTGTAAAACGGCTTCAGCCTCTTCTTTTTTATTGAAACGTCCCCGCTGGCAGGAAAAAAGGCCGCCCCGATAATCGGTCCGGATCTCCCAATAGGTTTCCGGCTTAAAATTTTCGATGGCTTTTTGGCGTTCTACGACCAGGGCAAGCGTTGGTGTCTGTACTCTTCCGATGGAGAGCACATTTTTTCCGTTCCCGTATTTTAAAGTGTAGGCACGAGTGGCATTCATTCCCAATAACCAGTCGCCAATCGCACGGGCAGAGCCTGCTGCATATAAAGTATCGAAATCGTGGGCATCCATTAAATTTTCGAAACCTTCCCGTATGGCTTCTTCTGTCAAAGAAGAAATCCAAAGCCTTTTTACCGGAACCTGACATTTCGCTTTCGTCAATACCCAACGTTGAATTAATTCTCCTTCCTGTCCTGCATCCCCGCAATTTATGATTAATTCTGCTTTTGCTACTAATTGTTCTATAATGGCGAATTGTTTTTTGATGCCTTCTTCATCGATCAGCTTGATACGGAACCTGGAAGGAATCATCGGTAAAGTCGTTAAGTTCCAGTTTTTCCACTTTTCTGTATATTCGTGTGGTTCCTGCAAACTGCAAAGGTGACCGAATGTCCAGGTCACACAATATCCGTTTCCTTCCAGATATCCGTTCCGACGTGTAGTGGCTCCTAAAACATTGGCAATTTCCCTTGCTACACTCGGTTTTTCGGCTATACACATCTTCATTTTTTGCAGACATTAAATATAGAACAAAGATAGGACTATTTCGGCAAAGTCCCATGAGGGACAGCGGGAAATGAACAGAGGATCCTTCACTGACATTTTTATTTTACATCGTGCCCGAAAGGGGTAAGGGCGAGTCCAGCCAGCTTAAAATGTTGCAGTCCGAAAGGAATTCCAAGAATGGTAATACAGAAAAGTATTCCAAAGCCAACGTGGGATAAAAAAATCCAAACCCCTCCTACAAAAAACCAGAGAATATTCATAAAAACGGAAAGACATCCGTGTGCTTCTGCTTTTGAAACAATTTGGCTTCCAAAAGGCCAAAGAGCCAATATACCTAACTTCAGCGTTTGCAAACCAAAAGGAATGCCGATGATTGTAAGGCATAATAAAATGCTGGAAATAAAATATTCAATAGCGATAAAAATCCCTCCAAATACGAGCCATATAATATTCCCTATAATTTTCATGGTTATCTTTTATTGTAGTCAAAGATACGAATAAAAACCGAAAAAATAGCACCCGGGGACGGGGGAAGGTGCTATCTAAAACCATCAAGACATTTGTTTTTTATATTTTACCGGAACATACAGACAAAAGGGGACGGAATGGAAATCAAAAAAGATAGTGAAACTTATTCTATCCGTTTCTTTTCTTTCGTTTTAATGGCTTTATTTACAATAACGATGCTCAATTCATAGAGCATATACATAGGGATTGCCAGTAGAAACATACTGAACACGTCGGCAGGGGTGATGATAGCAGCTATAATTAAAATGACGATAAAAGCGTGCCGGCGGAATTTTTTCAGATGTCCGCTATTAATCAGGCCGATTTTGGCCATAAAATAGGCTAATATGGGTATTTCAAAAACGGCTCCCATGGCGATAGACAACATGGTAAATGTAGAGATATAAGAAGACAGTGTTATTTTATTTTCGACAAACTCGCTTACCTGATAAGTTCCCAGGAAGCGAAAAGAGAGAGGAAATACGGCGTAATAATTTAATAATATACCGCAGAAAAAGAGCAGAAAGGCTGCGATAAGAACTCGGGTGGAATATTTTCGTTCATTTTCATAGAGGGCCGGTTTGATAAATCCGAACAACTGATATATGATATAAGGGGAAGCGATCACCAAGCCTGCGTAAAATGCGACTGTCATATGGACAATAAACTGTGAGGACAAGTTGATACTAATTAAATCTACATGGAAATCTCCCGGACAAAGGGAAGGAATATGTGACCATTCCGCTAACTGGCACAAGGCCCGGTAAGTAATAAAATCGGAACGGTGGGGTGCAAAAATAATATCGAAAAGAATTTTTTTATTGACAAAAGCAAGAACAGCAAATATACCTACAAACAAAGCAATACGAAAAATAATCTTTCTGAGCTCTTCCAAATGATCCCAAAAAGTCATGTTGTTTTCTTTTGCATCGTCCATACAATCCTGAGCTGCTTATTTTTCTTTGTCAGAATTCCCTTTCAAATCTTCTTCAATACCATTCATCCCGTCCTTAAAACTTTTGACGCCTTTCCCCAGGCCTTTCATTAATTCAGGAATTTTTTTACCGCCAAAAAATAATAATACCACCAGAACAATGATGACAATTTCAGATGTCCCTATCATCAAAACCATACTTGTAAATCTTTTATCTTCTTAGGGCAAAGATAGAGAACAATTTTAAAAAAGAAAATTAAAAGTTCAAATTAACGGTGTTTTTATTCTAGGGGATTTTTATAATTTTGCGGGGAATCATTAATAATATAGATATGAGCGGATTTTTTGGTTGTGTATCGCGAAAAGAATGTATTGCGGATGTTTTTTACGGAACAGATTATCATTCCCATCTCGGTACAAAGAAGGCTGGTATGGCTTTTTATAACGGGCAGGATTTTGTCCGGTCAATTCATAGTATTGAAAGTGCTTATTTCAGAAATAAATTTGAGCCGGAGTTGGAGAGATTTAAAGATTCTTATTTGGGTATAGGGGTGATAAGTGATATGGAATCGCAACCGATTACAGTAACTTCGCACCTGGGACGGTTTTCGGTAGTTACGGTAGGACGTATTGATAATATAGAAGAGATTGCACGGGAATTACTGGATGAAAAAATCCATTTTGCTGAATTATCGGG
>JAEXFF010000324.1 GCA_023400335.1 Bacteroidota bacterium | reverse complement strand
CCTCCGGTCAATACATAATCACCTACCGATATTTCCCGGGTAACCAGATGATCCCGTATACGCTGGTCGATTCCTTTATAATGCCCGCAGAGGATCAGGATATTTTCTTTTAATGACAACTCATTTGCCATCTGCTGGTTAAATACAGCTGCGTCCGGAGAAGTATAGATAATTTCATCGTATTTCCGCTGGGCAGTCAATTCCGTTATACAATCAAATACAGGCTGAATCATCATGACCATCCCCGCTTCCCCCCCAAACGGATAATCATCCACCTTCCGATATTTATCTTTCGACCAGTCCCGGATATTATGAATGTGTATTTCCACAATTCCCTTATCCCGCGCACGCTTTATAATCGAATGATTTAAAGGGCTCTCTAAGAGCTCCGGGACTACACTTAAAATATCAATGCGCATATTTTATAATCTTTACTCAATCTCCCCCGCTTTTCTCCCTATTCAGCTTCCTTTTATACGATTAATTCCCTTTTTCTCTACAGGAATGTCCGATTTCACAAACGTTTTCTATTTTAAATAATCCTCAAAATAATCAGTGACTTTTTGCATCAAATGAATGCGGTCTTTTCCCATTACATTATGCTTCGCACAAGGATAAGGAAAATAATCTACCTGCACCTGGTTTTTTATACATTCCCTTATAAAATTCAGACTATGTTGCCATAAAACAGTATCGTCTACAGCCCCCTGGCATATCAGTAATTTTCCCTTTAAATCTTTCGCCTTTGAAAGCAGACTGACTTTTGCATAGCCCTCAGCATTGCACTGAGGAGTACTCATATAACGTTCCCCATACATGACTTCATACCATTTCCAGTCAATTACCGGACCTCCGGCTACAGCAACTTTAAATACCTCCGGATAATTGGTGATTAAAGATATGGTCATAAATCCGCCGTAACTCCATCCATGAACCCCGATACGCTCCGCATCCACCCACGGATGGGATTTGAGAAATTCCACGCCTTTCATCTGATCCGCCATTTCCGCCTGCCCGCATTGTTTATAAATCTCTTTTTCATAAGCGGCTCCCCGGTTCGAAGTACCGCGGTTATCCATGACAAATACAATATATCCATGCTGAGCCATATACATTTCCCAGCGCCTTAATTCTCCCTGCCACGTATTTTTCACCATCTGCGAATGCGGTCCGCCGTACACATAAAGTATAACCGGATATTTCTGTGCAGGATCGAAATGCATAGGCTTAATCAAACGGTAATAGTTATCATACTGTCCATCGGCACTCCTGACCGTTCCCAAAGTGATTTCCCCAAAACTGTAAGCTCCGGTCGGATCTTCTGCCCTCAATAGCTCTCTTTGCAATTGCCCATCCGACTGTCGCAATTCGATTACACGGGGAACCTGCAGACTACTGTAAGTATCAACAAAATAACGTTTATCTCCACTCATCGTAACCGAATGCCACCCTTCAGCTTTTGTTAAACGGCTTTTCTTACCTGTCTTTATATCCACCCGGAATAAATGATTTTCAATAGGACTCACTTCAGCAGAAGTGTAGTAAATATATTTCCCGTCTTGTGCTATATAAACCACATCGGCATCCGTATCCGTCAACCGCTTTACTTGTTTTCCTTCCGTATCACACAAATAGAGATTCCGATACCCGTGCCGGTTGTCTGTACGGTAAATAAAACGGGACGGATCTCCTATTAAAAAGACCAGTTTATCCGTAGGCTCTACAAAACGATCGTTTTTTTCCTCCAGCAAAGTCTTTATAAATGCTCCGGTTTTAGCACAATATTTATTTAAATGAACCTGATTTTGGTCCCGGTTTACCACCTGAATATAAATAATATCAGAAGCCGGTCCCCAGGTTATATTGGTCAGATACTGTTCCCGCCCGAAATCTGTTACCTCCATAAAGACAGTTTGTTGAGAAGCCAGGTCATAAACACCCAGGCTCACCTGTTCTGAAGGCATACCCGCCATCGGATATTTTATTTCCTGCAAACTCCCGGTACGGGTAGTAATATCCAGCAAAGGGAAAGTACTTACAGCACTTTCATCTTTCCGGTAAAAAGCCAGTTTTTTTCCGTCCGGTGACCAAAAAATACCTTCGGAAATCCCCATTTCTCTCCGGCTCACCGTCTGCCCATTCACAATATCCGGATCTTCATCAGTCGTAACAGCATATTCATTCCCCCTTTCATCACAATAATATAAGTTATTTCCCCGGGTAAAGGCAAAAGCATCCTGTCCGTTAAACGTCAGGTCAGCCACTTTTTCAGGCAAAGGAATAGTCCGTCCCAACTGTTTGGTTTCTATATCAATCTCATAATATTTTCCTTTCCGGATCAAAGACAAGGTTTTCCCGTCTTTCCAGGAATACTTCGGCCATCCTTTTAAATCTGCCTGAATCAACCGATTCAATTCTTCTACTGTCATCAGAACTCTCTTTTCCTCCGATTCCACAACCTCAGCCCACAACTCCCTTCCTTCCGTCCAGGTCAAAATATTCCGGTTCCCCTGCCATTGTATCACACGGGATTGCGGCCGGAGCTCATATCCCAATACAGCTTCTTCCATCGTCAATATTTTATCCCCCTTTTGTGTCTCTTCCCCGTTTTTCATAGCCGTTGCATTCTGAGTCCCCAATGCAATCACTGCACCAAAGCTCAAACAAGTAAATAACAAATAATTCATAAATAATATAACTGTTTAGCGTTTTTTATTCAGCTCACTTTTCTGCTGTCTTTCTCATTCGTATACCCTTATTCAAACCGGAAAGCATCCCGGTCGTCCAATACAGCAAACTTCTGACGGAAATGATTCAATTCTTCCTTATCCATTTCCACTATAATTATCTGATCTTCAAAATCTTTTCCTTCACCCAACACTTCTCCGCGGGCATTTATCACAACAGAATCCCCGGCATACCGCAATCCTCCGTTATCTGTTCCCACACAATTTACTCCGGCAACGTATGCCTGATTTTCTATAGCTCTGGCAACGAGCAGACTTTGCCAAACCTTTCTCCGCGATTCAGGCCAGTTAGCTATATATACGGCCAGATCATAATGATCCGTATTCCGGCTCCACACCGGAAATCGCAAATCATAACAAATAAACGGAGCTATTTTCCAGCCCCGGAATAACAAACTCAACCGTTTATTTCCCGGAGTAAAATGTTCATTTTCTCCCCCCATCCGGAAACAATGCCTTTTGTCATAGTATTGATATTCCCCCCCGGGAAAAGCAGCAACCAGGCGATTGTAAAAACACCCTCTCTCCTCATATACCGTGCTCCCCATAATAAGAGCATTCTGCCGTACAGCCCATTCCGACATCCGGCAGCAAATCTCACTGTAGCAGGAAGCAACTTTTATTTTTTCCGCATTTGCAAGACTTTTTTCTTTTTTTACCATCATGCAACCACAGGGAAACATTTCCGGCAAAAGGATCACATCACAATCTAAATTCCGGGTCAGCTTCCGATCAAAATGCCTTAAATTCTCCTCCACATTCCCCCATATTAAAGCCGATTGTAATAATGCAATTTTCATTCGATATAAATTTATAAAACCGATTATTCGCCCTTCTGTTCCTCTCCCCAAGAAAACTGTTCGGGATACTTCGGATGAGCATTTTTATAGGTTTGCATGATATAGCCCAAATCTGCGTCCACATCAGCTGTCGGATAAAAAAGAGGACCAACCTCACAAAATTTCTCTTTATAATCAATACGTCCCAAATATACCGGTACGCCGGCTGCTTTCGCAATCACTAAAAATCCTTTCTTCCATTTTTTCCTTTTCTTCCGGCTGCCTTCGGGAGTAATGCATAAATACATAGAATCCCGCTTTTTAAATTCTTCTATCATCTGCTGAACCAAATGACTATCTTTCTTCCCACGATCCACCGGAATGACACGCAAAGCCCTTAATAATAACCCTAAAGGGAAAAAGAAAAATTCTTTTTTCATTAAAATATAAGCCGGAATGCCCTGGCTCAGAAAAGCCAGTTCACCCCATACAAAATCCCAATTAGAGGTGTGAGGTACGGAAATAATCACCGCCTTCTTTACCTGAGGGATTTCTCCCTTATACTTCCACCCGGCTAACCACATGATAAAACGTGCCAAATATTTCATATATCTATCTTTTCCTTTTAGCGACCTATGGAATTTTTGTTTCCTATTCCTTCTTCTATACTCTTCCGATAGGCAACAAAACTTATTTCGCATTTGCTTTCGGGTTCAAATTTACGAAAAAGTACGGGATTTTTACATTCTTCTCTTCTTAAACTGCTCCGTTTCTTCCTGAATGCAGTCGTTACTTATAGTTCCGGATTATTTTTTTTACTTCTTTCAACCGAAGCGGTAAAGCAAGTCTTATTTTGATTTCCTGGTAACCATGACGATTAAAACCGGCAAACACCCCAAAACGGGTATATTCCTGTAATCCGATAGAATACCCGCATTCCACGTAATTTCCAATTTCAGGCGTCCACAAATAACGGCCGTGAATTCCTTCATCAAACATCAGATTCTGCATAAACGGCAAACGTTTTAGAAATAAAAACGGCGACGTATAATTCACAGCTCCCCTCAACCATTTATCCTTCGTATGCCAGGAATAATATTGTCCTAAAAAAAAGTCTTCCGAAAAACGATCGGCACTATACAACCAACCGATAGTGGTGAAATGCATATAATCCGGGAAATAAATTTCTTTACGCGATAAAAATTGACCTGCATTGACAGTATAAGACAGATAATCGAATAATCCCAATTTAATCGTTTGCTTTACTCCCAGGTCCAACCGCTGAAAACGACTTGTATGAGGGGCATCTGCCGGCAATCCTATGGTATAGCCAAGGGAAAAGGTAGGCCAGTTTGAATGATCATATACCTTCAGCTGATCTTGCACAGTAAAATAATAAAAAGGAGTATACTCCAAACGAACTCCAACGGTCAGCGATTTGTTTTCCGGCATATTGACCCCTCCCTCTAAAACAGGCTCATTGGGCTCGATATTTTTCTTCGAAATATGGTTTCTTAACAAACTCCTTTTCTCGTATTTTTCCTCCGCAGTAAAAGTCAAACCATTTGCAAGATCAATCGAATGTTTCAGATAAACAAAACGCCTTTCATAAAAACGTATAAAATTTTTCCTGAGTTTTTTAAAAAATAAGGAAGAAATTGAATTTTCAAACAAGGTTCCTTCTCCGGCATGCCCGTAATCTTCGGACATCTCCCCGAACTCTATTCCCCATTGCCCACGCCTCATAGGAGCATAAAGCATCTGCGCCTGCATTTTCCATAATAACACTTTCCGGGCTGTTCCATAATAAAGAGAAGGACCAAAACTTATTCTCTTTCCTTTATTCATATAGATATTTAATTTTACATCCTGCCCCACCCAAAGTCCGTCAACGACATTATACTGTGGAAAAGCTTCATAAACTCCGCCAATCTCCAATGCTAACCTCTTTTTTTTATCCAAAGAAAAAGTATCTCCTAACAGAACCTTAAAAAATATAATATCTGCTTTATCAGGTACTGTATCCGAAGGACCAAATACCCTTTCCATAAATTTCCGCAAGCTGTCCTTCCGTTCGTAACTTTTTATTTCTTCTCCCAGTAAAGGAACTGTCCTGATCTTTTGCCAATACAGGGAATCTCTTTGCCGTACCATAGAATCAACTGTCACCGAATCCTTTAAACGCCGGGAATATGTTTGAAAAGGCGAAACAGAATCAGACTGAGGTAACTCCTGCAAACGTTGAGATAAACGGGCCAGTTCGTAAGCCTGACGATTGGATAAATCTTCTTTTTCAGCTATTTCTTTTATTTTACGGAGTATTTTTTGCTCTTTCCGGCTTACCGTCCTTTTTTTCACGATTGTATCCCCTGCTGCCAAAGCCAGCTGTACTGTGTCCACTTCCACCGTTTTGTATTTCAATGAAGAAAAATATTTAGCCTCTCCCTCTAATCCCATTATATCCATACCGACAGCTATATTATAAGATGTCGGTAGAAAAACGGCAGACTTTATTTCATTAAATCCGACTTGTATCTGAGCCGAAAAACCTTGCACTCCATAGGCAAAATCAAAACCCACTACATTCCAGTCCTCATCGGCAATATAAATCCAGCCATTCCATAAACGGTTATCTTTTATTTTCGATCTTACTTCTATTTTGTTAATGGTTCTTTCCCCTTCCCGGTAGGAATCCTCTAAACGGAACCGATAAGAAGAAAAAGCTCCGGCCGACAAGGGAGAAGCTATACCTAAAATATCAGGATCATAAATAGAAGAGGTTACAATATTCAATGCCCTCTTAGGCTCTATATCCTCCGGAATCGTAGTATTAAAAGCCAAAATATTGCGCTTGTAAATGTTCGGCGACCGGAATTCAATATCCATAACCGATTCCATCAACAAAGTCTTTCCTCTTATCGTATCAAACACTTCCCTGCCTGTTTTACCCCATTTCAACACCCGGGGAAGGTTATCTATCCGCAAATTCCCTTTACTATACACCTCGGAGAAATACCGCTTCACTTGAAGACGATGATAAGGAGCCTTGGCAATCGCCTTTCGCATAATGTAATAAGCAGGATCCTCTCCCTTCCCCGTCACTTTCACTTCTTTCAGCATATACCTTACCGGTTTCAAACGAATATATAAAACAGTTTCTTTTCCCGAGATTAATAATTTTAAGAATTGCTTTTCATAACCCAACGCACTTATTTCTATACAATAATCCCCTTCTTCCAGATGAATCTGAAAATGCCCGTTTTCATCCGCTACCGTCCCTTGCATCGTCTCTCGAACATAAAGAGTAGCCCCCTCTATCACTCTCCCCTCTTCATCTGTTATCTGCCCGCTCAATAATTGAGCCTTCCCCTGCATACACAATAGGGCCCCCAAAAACATACATAAAAAAAATGCCTTCATATTGTAAAAAATAATTAATTTCTTTAAAAATTATATTTTCCCTCTTTAATATTCCGTAATACGCTGTATATAGTTTAAAATTGAAAACAAAAATAAATTTTTATAAATATTTTTTTCTTAAATTTATTATAAATTACTTCTTCTATTTATATAATTTCCGGGCCTCGAAAATATAGCACCTACCCCCGGCCCCGGGAGTTATAAAAAATAGAAAAGAAACTCTTTGATTATAAAAAAATATATACTACTTTTGCACCACAAATTTTTCCTCAGGGGTACAATAAGCGGATAAATGCCCACCCCATGGTACTAACATTAAAACAATTTACAATGTACGCAATTGTTGAAATCGCAGGACAGCAGTTTAAAGTTGAGAAAGACCGTAAAGTGTATGTCCACAGACTTGAGGCAGAAGAAGGCGCTCAGGTAGAATTTGATAATGTACTTCTGGTAGAAGACGGAAGTAACATTCAGATCGGTACGCCGAAAATTGAAGGCGCAAAAGTTACCGCAAAAGTATTGGCTCACGTCAAAGCTGATAAAGTCATTATCTTTAAGAAGAAAAGAAGGAAAACGTTCAAGAGAAAGAACGGGCATCGTCAATGCCTGACGCAGATTCAGATCGAAGCGATCAATGCTTGATTTTTTATTCCGGAGAGGAATGATTAGTAAACAATTTGTAAACTTAAAAATTTCAAAATATGGCACACAAGAAAGGTGTCGGTAGTTCCAAGAACGGCCGTGAATCCGAAAGTAAACGATTAGGAATCAAAATCTGGGGCGGACAAATAGCCAAAGCAGGTAATATTCTGGTTCGTCAAAGAGGTACTGTACATAATCCGGGACAAAATGTAGGTATAGGTAAAGACCACACTTTATATGCATTAGTTGACGGGGAAGTAGTTTTTACAAAAAAACAAAAAGACAGATCCTATGTTTCCATTAAGCCTATCGTTTCTGCAGAAAAGGTAGCTGAATAAGGACGAATAAAAATTATTAAAAGCTCCTGTATTCTGTATGAATACAGGAGTTTTTTTATATATTTACAGCTTGAAAATAAGGGGCAAGTGTTCCTGGAGGAAGTAGCGAAAACAAAGATTTATTGCCCTGAGCTTGAATATTTCGGAACCGGAAATGCCTGAAAATAAAAGTCAATCGGATTAAATTCGTTTTTGAGGGAAAGTGACTTTTCAGGTACTATTAACAAAATCTAAATAGTTATGTTAAATTTAAAATTTATCCAGGAAAACAAAGAAATTGTCATCGAACGCCTGGCCGTAAAAAATTTCGATGCTCGTGAGCTCATAGAAAAAATTATCGCCCTGGACGGGGAACGGAAAAAAATACAACAATTATCGGAATCGAAACAAGCCCAGATGAATAATACCGCCCGGGAAATCGGAGCTTTAATGAAAAATGGGAAAAAAGAAGAAGCCGAAAAAGCCCGCCTGGAAACGACGGAATTAAAAGAAGAAATTGCCGCTTTGGTTCCACAGTTGAATGCCCTTACCAACGAGCTGACAGAAATATTATTGCGACTCCCCAATATGCCGCATATTTCGGTTCCTCAAGGAAAATCAGAAGCAGACAATCAGATTGTTAAAATTGTAGATAGTATTCCTCAACGTCACGAAAACGATCTGCCCCATTGGGAATTAGCCAGAAAATACAGTTTAATTGACTTTGAAACCGGAGTAAAAATTACAGGAGCAGGTTTCCCGGTATATAAAGGTTTGGGAGCCCGTTTACAACGAGCCCTGATTTATTTCTTTCTGGAGGAAAATATTAAAGCCGGTTATGAAGAAGTGATGCCTCCCCTTATGGTGAATGCTGACTCCGGTTATGGCACAGGACAACTTCCCGACAAAGACGGACAAATGTATTATGTGAATGAAGACAAACTCTATCTGATTCCGACAGCGGAAGTGCCTGTTACCAATCTGTACCGGGATATGATTGTGGACGGGGAACAATTACCGATTAAGAATACTGCTTATACCCCTTGTTTCAGACGAGAGGCGGGTTCTTACGGAAAAGACGTACGCGGATTGAACCGTCTTCATCAGTTTGACAAAGTCGAAATTGTACAAATAACCAAACCGGAAAAATCTTATGCAGCCCTGGACGAGATGGTAAAACATGTGGAAGGACTGCTGATCAAATTGGGACTTCCCTATCGTATCGTCCGTTTATGCGGAGGAGATATCAGTTTTACCTCTGCCCTGACGTATGATTTCGAAGTATTTTCCAAAGCCCAGGAAAAATGGCTGGAAGTAAGTTCTGTCTCCAATTTTGAAGATTTTCAAGCGAATCGCTTAAAATTACGTTACCGGGCAAAAGGAGAGAAAAAAAACAGTATGGTACATACTTTAAATGGCAGTTCTCTTGCCCTTCCCCGCATTGTTGCAGCTTTGCTTGAAAATTACCAATGCACTGAAGGCATTCGCCTACCGGAAGTTTTACAGCCGTTTATGGGAACCGGATTAATTAAATAAAAAATATTTTTCCGGAGGCAGTTTACTTCCTACCGCCTCCGGAATAAATGCAACCTTTTCGCTCCCTAGTCCGTATTATGCGACTATAACTCTTTATGAATATGCGCATTGTCTTTAACACAACCTTTATTGTAGACGAGACCATAGAAGAGGAATGGATTTCTTTTATACAGAAACACTATATTCTTTACCTGCGTCAAAATAAATTGACCCAAGATATTCTATTTACCAAAGTTTCTATTGATCAACCGGAGGGAAAAACGTATTCTTTACAATTGATTTTTGGCAATCCGGAAGCTCTAAACCATTTCGTGCAGGTTCATCTTCCTGTGGTGCAAGAAAAAATCAACGGGAAATACAAAAATTATTACCTTTGTTTCAGTAGCACATTGACAGAAATAGGAGAAGCGGAACATTAAACAGTAGTCCCTGCAGAATTTTATATAGCTATACCTCTTATCGGCAGTGCTGTGCTCTATTGAAGTTTAAGAAAATGGAAAAATTAATTATGGGTATAGACCCGGGTACAAATTTTATGGGCTATGCCATCATCAGTACCCAAGGCAAAACACTCAAACCCCGGCTCATCGTATCCGGCGTTCTGGACATGGATAAAATTCAAGACCCTTATCTAAAACTCCAGCGTATTTTTCAACGTACGCTGCAAGTTATTGATAGCTACCATCCGGACGAACTGGCTATAGAATCGCAATTTTACGGTAAAAACGTACAATCCATGCTTAAATTAGGAAGAGCCCAGGGAGTAGCGATTGCAGCAGCCCTTCAACGCAATATTCCTATTTTTGAATATGCTCCCAAAAAAATCAAAATGAGTATTACCGGCAACGGAATGGCTTCCAAAGAACAAATTTCTATCTTTTTGAGTAAATTCATGGAAATCCGTACCACTTCTGAAAATTTAGACGAAACCGACGCCATAGCTATTGCATTCTGTCATCACCTACAGGGGAGTCTGCCCTCTACAGGCAGTTCCAAATGCAAAAACTGGAGCGATTATATTAAAAAAAATCCGGATAAATTGATTTGAAAATGGAAAATCCTGTCATTCAAATTCATAACTTGAAGAAGAGCTTCAAAAATCAAGAGGTTTTAAAAGGTATCCACCTGGAAGTTAAGGCGGGGGAAGTGATCGGTTATTTAGGAAGCAACGGCGCCGGGAAATCCACTACTGTAAAGATACTGTGCGGAGTATTACACGATTTTGAAGGAGATATCCATATTTTGGGACACGATTTAAGGCAAGAGAATACAGCCATAAAAAAACGGATAGGCTATATTCCGGAAAATGCCGTAATGTACGAGCAACTCACCCCTATGGAATATCTGGAATTCACATCCAGCTTATACGGACTTTCTCCGGATGTCGCCCGCCAGAAAAGTTACGATTTATTGGAATTATTTGAAATGAAGAATTTCCGTAACGACCGTATGCTCAATTTTTCAAAAGGAATGAAACAAAAAATCCATATCATCTCCGGCCTTTTACACCACCCGGATCTCCTCTTTATGGATGAACCTTTAAACGGACTGGATGCCAACGCTGTCATTATGGTAAAAGAAATGATTTCCCAGCTTTCCAAAGAAGGAAAAACAATTTTTTATTGTTCTCATCTTATGGATGTTGTTGAACGCATTTCCTCCCGGATTATATTATTGAACGAAGGGCAAATTATAGCAGACGGAACAATTGAAGCTTTGAAAAAAGAATCTGATTCCTCATCACTGGAACATTTATTCTCCAAACGAACCGGTATGATTAATCCGATAGAAAAAGCTGAAAAAATCATTCACATATTCGAAAAAGAAAACCAATGATCCGCTTTTTGCTGGCTTTACTAAAACCTCTGTATCCTTTATTTTCCGCTATGGGCGTTGATTATAAGCAGATGACAGCCATTATTCGCCTAAAATTAACGGTAGATAACAGAACTTCCCGAAGAATCAGGGGGAAAAATCCTCAAAAAATAAATTCCGCTTTCCTGCAGCAAGGATTTAGCATGTTATTTTTCGGAACTGTATCTTTCTTCATGACCTACTCCAAAAGCGATCTGCAGACCGCCATCCTTTTATTCCACTCCATGATTTTAGTAATGCTGGTTCTCTCTTTATTATCGGAATATTCCCAAATGCTTTTTGATCCCAGAGATAACCATATTCTCTCCCGCATGCCGGTATCCCCCCTCACTCTTTCTACAGCCAAACTGATTACGTTAGGCTTTTATATGCTTTTTCTAACCCTCTGCGCTGCCCTTATCCCTTTGTTTCGTATCGGGATTCAGCAAGGATTGGCAACGGGACTCTTTTTTCTTTTATCGGCCCTTTGTAACAGTTTGTTCGCCTTACTCATCACAAATTCAGTTTATATCGGTTGCCTCCGTTTTTCGTCAAACGAAAAATTCCAGAATATCCTCAGTTACATCCAGATCGGAATGGTCATTTTAGTCGTTTGCAGTTATCAGTTTTTAGTACATTTGCCACTCCATTTCTCTAGCGGACTTTTCTCCTCCTTCTCGTTACAGGCTATCCTGTTACCGCCTGTATGGTTTACATCCATAAGTTTACTGGCATTTTCCAGTAATACCTGTCTTTGGTTTTATAGTGGATTGGGTATCTTTGTTCCTCTCTGTGCTGCCTATATTTCTTTTAAATGGTTCACACCTTATTTCACAACCCGTTTCGCTGGTCCGGGGAATCAGTTCCAGACGAAAAGGGAAAAGGTGAAAAAAGAAAAAACGGTTCATTTGCTGGCCGCTCTGTTTACCCGTCATCCTTTACAAAAATCCGGTTTTATGCTTAGCTGGCGACTCGCTTCCGGAAACCGCAAATTTAAAGAAGCAATCGTACCTGCTGTCACCTATATTCTGGTTATTAGCGTCATTCAGCTGATCTCTTTTTCTGATACAGACAGAAATTCTCCCTTTCTATATATGCCCCTTTATTTATCGCTTATGGCCGCCTTTATGATTACGGACAGTATGAAATACAATGAATCGGGTAATCAATTGTGGATTTACCAGGCCCGTCCGCTCATCAATCCGGGGCAATTTATCTTAGGGGCTTTTAAAGCCGTGTATATTAAATATTTTCTTCCTCTTTACGGCTGTATAGGTATTCTCCTTCTCTGTATCGGAGGAATAGGACTTTTAGACGATATCCTGTTTATTTTCAGTGTGATTACTTGTACTATCCTGGGAGCGATACTGAGAATATCTCCTTTCTTCCCCTTTGCCCGGGAAAGAAACAGTTTCGGAAAAGGGAAAATACTCCTCTATTCTTTCTTAGTGACTTTACTGAGTCTTGTATTCGTTTTCCTCCACAGGGAACTTCAAAATTTTCTGTATGGAATACCCCTGGGGATTCTTTTTCTATGGGGAGGTATAGTATGGTTCTCCCATAGTATTAAACACATAAGCTGGGAGAAAATTGAAAAATCCTTTTAAAAATTATTTATTCTTCTTTTTTCTTCCGGAAAAGATTTCCGATTTTCCGGAAAAAACCTTTCTTTTCCTTTTTCACTACAGTATCAGTAGGATGAATCAATGCTCTTTTTTTCAACTTTTTATTCCCGATCCGTTCAAATACATTCATCTTTTCCTGAAAAACAGGCGTTTCCAAAGCATGCTGTTCCGTCACCGGAACCAAGGGGAAAGAAAGGGTTTCCCAACGGGCATAGGCCGGATCCTTCAAGCATTCCTGCATAAACAAACCGAATATGGGCATTGCCATATGGGCTCCTTGTCCTAAACGGGTAGAACTGAAATGTATATTCCGGTTATTCGCTCCCACCCGTATACCGACTACGATACGAGGATTATAACCTATAAACCATCCGTCGGCCTGGTTTTGAGTCGTTCCCGTTTTTCCTGCCAGATCATTTTTTAAACCGTATGTACTTCTCAAACTTCGCCCCGTCCCTTCATTGATTACTGCCGACAAAATGTTACTCATAATATAAGCTTCATCGGGAGGTAAAACTTCTTTTGCTTCCGCTTCCGGAACCCGATAAAGTACATTTCCCGCCTGATCTTTAATTTCTACTAAATAATACGGATTTATTTTCTTCCCTCCATTGGCAAAACAGATATAAGGCAATATCATTTCTGACAAAGGGATATCCGCACTTCCTAAAGCAAGCGAAGGATATTGAGGTAAATCGGACTTAATCCCCAAATTCCGGGCATGTACAATCGTTTTCTCAATGCCTGTCTGCAACAACACTTCTACAGCAATCGTATTGATTGATTTACTCAAAGCCCCTTTCAATGTATAGTAACCGGTATAATCCCGATCGGAATTCCGGGGAGTCCAGTCATCGTATTCTTTATACGTTTTCTGTTCATTCTTGTAATAGGCATCCAAACGAGCTCCATTGTGAATAGCTGCACTATATACTATCGGTTTGAAAACAGAGCCGACCTGACGGGGGGCTTCTACTTGATCGTACTGAAAATATTTGTAATCCAAATCTCCCACCCATACCCGTATCTTGCCGGAATGCGGCTCTACGGCAATCATTCCGGGGTGCAGAATTTTCAGATAATGTTTCAGAGAATCGATGGAAGACATCTCAACCGAAGCTTCTCCCTGATAGGCACTATATACCATCATCGGCTTTTTACGATTCATCATTTCTGTAATCTGCTGCTCTCCATATCCCTGTTCTTTTAAACGGAGATATACAGGACTATTTTGGATGGCCTGTTCCAACACCTGAGGTTTATTGTACCAGGGATCTCTGTTCTCCCAATGCTTATAGAATTCATGCTGGAGTTTTTTCATATGCTCCTTCACTGCCCTCTCCGCATACCGCTGCATATCTGCATTTATAGTTGTCGTCAACAGAAGACGGTCCTTATATAAATTATAAGCAGTTCCGTGAGTTGCATTGTATTCCGCAATAATTTCCGAAGCATCCCGCCGGATCTTTTCTCTTAAATAAGGAGCTAGTCCTGTGTAATGATTGACGGCTTTATAATGCAGGCCTAACTCTTCCCCTTTTGCTTCCTCTCCCTCCTCTTCATTGAGAAAATCATATTTTACCATCTGATTAATAACCGTATTCCGGCGCTGTAAAGCCCTGTCCGGATGTAAACGCGGATTATACCAGGAAGGTCCTTTTAACATCCCGATTAAAGTTGCCGCCTGAGGAATATTCAAATCGGATGCAGATACGGAAAAATATTTTTGTGCAGCACTTTCGATCCCATACGTACGTTCCCCAAAAGCTACCGTGTTTAAATAAAGTGTCAGAATTTCCGGTTTTGAATAGATTTGTTCCAAACGATGAGCAGTAAATATCTCCTTCAATTTAATAACGGGCATAAAAGAAACCTGCTGTTCTTCACGTGGATATAAATTTTTAGCTAATTGCTGGCTGAGTGTACTTCCCCCTCCGGAACTTTTATCTCCTAATAAAAGAGTTTTGAAAAAAACCCGTAAAAGACTGATCTTATCTACTCCCTGATGC
>JAEXFF010000425.1 GCA_023400335.1 Bacteroidota bacterium | reverse complement strand
CTGCCCCGAACATACCCAAACTTCTCCCATCAGGACACTCCGGTAAATGAGTTCCTGTCTGGAGGTATGTATTTCAAGCGTATAAGGTCCTCCCGTCTGAAAAGGGGGAAAAGTCACTTCCCATTTCCCGTCCGGCCCGCAGATTGTATGCTGTTGCTTTCCTGCAATTTTAACCCGGACTTTTTCTCCCCTATCGGCTTTTCCGGATATATGCAGGGGGGTGTTCCGTTGTAATACCATATTATCGGAATAGAGAATGGGCATTTGAAGTCCGCCGTAATCACCTGTAATTGCTGCATATACAGTTTGCGCCAGTATCTTTGCTCCTTCCGGATCCGGATGCAAAGCATCCGGGAAAAGGTCAGGCCGGTGGTAAAGTGGTTCCTCCAGATCAATCAGACCTACTTCGTTATGAGCGGCTATTTTCTCAATTTCCTTTTGTATTCCGGCATACCAGTCGCGGGTGCCCGAGCGGAAACGGGGATGTCGGTCGCCAATAGGGGATAAACGGCAAATCCAGATTTTACAGTGGGGATTTGCCGTTTTGAAAGAGGCAATCAGTTCCGTATAATCTTTTATAAAATCGTCCCGGTAATTGGGCCAGTTCCGGGGATCGGTATCGTTTAATCCCAGATGTATAATTACCCGGTCTGCTGAGAATTCCAAAGCTTGTTGATATTCCGGTTGATTCACATAAGGGCGGTGTCCTTTTTTGAGCAAGGTCGCGCCACTTTTCCCGAAATTTTTAACTACATAATTTTCCCCCAATAACTTTTGTAGCTGAGCCGGATAGGCATTCTTTTCCCGCTCGGGAAGTAAATAGCCGTAGGTGACGCTATTGCCTACGCAGGCTATTTTTATTTTTTCTTTCGCAAAGGCGAAAACCGGCAGGAGCAAGGCTGTCCAGAGGCATATATAAATTTTCATTTTTCTTGTATGTAAGGTAATACAATTTCCCGCCACAATAAATACCCTTTTCCCAAAAGATGCAAACCGTCGTTTGTATAGTCGGGGTTCATTTTTCCGGAAACCGGGTCGGCAAAATGAGTCCATAAATCAATATATGTAATTTGGGTTTTCTGAGCGATGGAACGGAGTTGTTCATTAATACGGGCGGCAATTTCTCCCCGGGAAGTATGATCTTTGAATTTTCCATAACAGTCGTTTACAGGAAGTATACTTTGCAGATAAAGTTTTGTGCCGGGAGATTCCCGGCGTATTTTCTGAAGAATCATACTGATATTTTGAACGATGGTATCGGCAGGGATACCCCGTGCTATGTCGTTAATTCCGATAAGCAAAAATATTTTAGCCGGCCGTCCTTTTACGATAGGGTCCAGACGGTCATAGACTCCCCTTGTAATATCTCCGCTGATGCCTCTGTTTTTGATCCGCACGTCCTGAAACAGTTCGCTCCATTCACATCCGTTTGTAATACTGTTTCCCAGGAAAAGAATGTCCTGTGAGCTGGCCGGAAGGATTTCGAAAAGACTGGCTCTTTGTTCGTAGAATGTAGAATGTTTCCGTTCTTGGGCAAAAACGGCCGTAAATAGCATAAAGCTAAGCAGAAGTGTTGAAAACAGGTATTTCATTTTCTTATAGGTTTAGGTTTTATTTTATCGGGAGAATAAGTCAAATCTTCAGTGGCCTTCTGTCCGTCAGGGGTTACAAAGAGGACGGTGAACATCCATTTTTGAAGCCGTATTTCAGGAGTCGAAAATTTTCCGATGGGTAATTTTAAAAATAATTTATTCCAGCCTTTTTTTAAGTGTACTAAAAGCGGGGGGCGGGCTGAGCCATTTTCGTTACCCAGGGCTATTTCCGTAGAAGGAGAAGTATGGGCATTCGACCAGCTGGGCGGGAATAATTCGGTTTCATTTAACCAGATACGGCTTTCCCGGTAGTCCCATTTCCCCGGAGGAGGAGGGAGATCCGCTTCAGAACGGCCGTAATTTTGAAATTCTACCCATAAGCCGGTTTCCTGCTTGCGGGGAGAGTAGACCCAGGTCCAGGCATAGGCAGTGTGATTTTCTTGCGGAGCTTTGAAAAATCCGGGTACTAAATTTCCCCATACATGCCGCAGGTAAATACCGGCCCCTCTGGCCTGCCGTACAGAATAAGTTTGCTTTTGATAGGTATAGTTCCGGCATAACTTTTTTTCCGGAGGGAAAGATTTCCCGAGATTTCCTTCATTGGGAAACGGGTCCGTAATATTCCATTTTACTTGTGTCTGACAGACGTAAGGAAAAGGGTATTGCTGTAAATGGTGTTCTTTTTGCCAGAGGAGCCGTTTTTCAAAATCGGCAAAAGCTAGAAACACAGAATCGTCTTCCAGGGGAAGAATCGTTCCGTTTTTATCGAAATATTCACTTCCTCCTCCCAGCCACGCCCGTTCGGCTATAGCTAACATACAGGGATAAAAATTATTTTCCAGGATAATATTCTTTTCCGGCTCAACCAGGCGGTCGTTCCAAAGGGCTGCTATTACTCCTGCAATTTCTTCACTTCCTGACTCGCAGTTGTATATGCGGCTGTTGTATAGCGCAATTAAATCTCCAAAAATATCGTAATGGTTCAGATAATGAAACCGGGAGTCAATGGCCGGAATTCCAGCCTGGGCTTTTCCACGGTAACTCCATAATTGGGTCATATCTATTTCTCCTTTCTTATAGGTCCAACCCGGATTCCAGGAGATTACTTTCTTCCCTTTTGCACGGATATAACTGACCATTTCAGGAACAAAATCCGGATTGGAGAAACGGGTTTCATCCGTACCGATGTGTAAATAAGGAAGGTCGAAAACGGTACAAATTTCATCCACTAATTGTTTGAGGATTACCATTCCTTGCCGGCTTTGCATATCGCAACCGAAAGTACGGGTAAAAGCTTCACTATGTCCCGGCATTTCGATTTCAGGTATCAGGAGTACATGGTGTTGTTTACAGAAATGGACCAGTTCCCGGGCTTCTTCTTGCGTATAATATTTGCCGGGCAGCCGGCTCATATTGATACTGTCGTTGAGTTGGGGGTAGATTTTGCTTTCTATCCGCCAGGCTTGGTTTTCTGTCAGGTGCCAGTGGAAAGTGTTGATTTTATAACGTGAAAGCAATGCAATTTCCCGTTTCAATTCCGGAAATGAAATATAACCTCTGCCGGTATCGTGCATAAAACCTCTGATGCGAAAAGCCGGCCAGTCGGTAATCGTACAGCCATGAAAATAGTTGCCCTCAGGGGATTTTAATTGCCGTAACGTTTGAAGAGCGCGGAAAACCCCTGTTTCCGTCTGAGCTTCTATACATATCGTTTGGGAAGTAACCGAAAGGTGATAAGCTTCTTCCGGATTGTTTTGTATGTTTTCCAAATGACCGATAAGGCGAATTTCCATTTTAAGAGCGGCCTGTATATCGGGTATTCCTCCGGCTTCTTTCAGGAGCAATTCACATTCTTGTTGCAATACCGGTGTTTTCAATTGAATTCTGCCAATCGGAAAACGCTCTTCATTGAGAGTAATGAGCTGTGGTTTAGGTAAAAGTAACGGAAGTTCAGACTGGCTGAACAGACGTATGGGAAAAGTCAGCAATAAACCAAAAAGATAAATTAAAAAAAACTTCATGGGTGTAAAACTTACTCTGAACAATATCTCCAATAATAATACAAATATAGTATTTATTTTTAATGATTTTTTAAGTCTCTTTAAAAGTCTGAGCATAATTCTGCCAGTTCTCTAATTCTTTTTTTGAGGTAAAATCATTACTTTTGCACAAAACTGTTTAAAATGGTAGAAAACTATTCGGAGGATTCAATTAAGACGTTAGATTGGCAGGAACACATCCGTTTACGTCCCGGGA
>JAEXFF010000423.1 GCA_023400335.1 Bacteroidota bacterium | reverse complement strand
GCCTTCTGTGCCGCATTCATCCGCCCGTAAGTCCCCAATGTATCCTTCTGGCGCAGATACAACGTCCGGTAATGGTCTTCCACCTGATCATCCAGCATTTTCAGGTCATATATCAATGTCATATCTTTATCAATGCTCATTTCCTGTCTCCCGGCTGCTATTCTCCCCTGATAATCGTCACGGAAATTGGCAGGTAACTCAAAAGTCTTATCTTCAAACAATGCCAGATCAGCAGTGTCAGCCATCCAATTCCGATGTATTGCTTTATGGTGGACAAACAGACAAAAAGGTTTTGTGGTATCTCTCTTTGTACGCAGCCAGTCAATTCCCATATCCGTAATAATATCCGTCACATACCCTTCGTACCGTACTTTTCCTTCCGGAGTGATAAAATCCGGATTATAATAATCTCCCTGCCCCGGCAGAATTGTCCAGTAATCAAAATGAGTCGGAATACCTCCCAGATGCCACTTTCCGATCATTGCCGTCTGATAGCCGCCTGCCTGTAACAATTCCTGCACAGTCTGTTGCCCGCCATCAAACACAGCTCCGTCTGTATTATCGGTATAACCATTTTTATGACTGTGCTTCCCGGTCAACAATACGGCCCGGCTTGGCCCCGAAAGTGAATTACAGACAAAACTGTTCGTAAACTTCACCCCCTCCCGGGCTATCCGGTCGAGATTCGGGGTATGAATATACCGTTTATCATAACAACTTATCGTCTGCTGTGCATGATCATCTGTCATGATATACACGATATTCAATGGTTTACGATCTTCCTGCTTTCTTTGGGCTTTGGACTGGCAACCCTGCAAAGCGACTAAGCCGGCTACAGGAACCAGGTAAGAATAAGAATTTACCATAAGTTTACTTTATATTTTTACGAAAGAACGGTTTCAAAATTATAAAAAATTACTTAAAATATTTTACAGTTTTAAGGATAAGGTATAAAATACCTGAAACTTCAATCCTCCTTCCAAAACGAAACAAAAAAGCCGGTAAAACAGTAGTAGGAAGATAAGTTCAATTGAAAAACAATGAAAACATTAGACTACGGTGTTATTGGAAATTGCCGGACAGCAGCATTAATATCCGCTAAAGGGAGCATCGATTGGTGTTGCTTTCCGGATTTCGATTCTCCTTCTGTCTTTGCCCGTATTCTGGATGAAGAAAAGGGAGGATGTTGTGAACTGATTGTACCGGACGATTACACCATCACTCAACAATACCTGGATAACACCAATATTCTCTCAACGGTTTACAAACGGGCAGAAGACTGGTTTGAAGTGCTGGACTTTATGCCCCGCTATAAAACTTCCGATCACGATTATTACCTAGCCCCGGAAATTTACCGCTATATCCGGTATAAGCAAGGGACTCCGAAATTCCGTATCCGTTACCAACCAGCTCCTAATTATGCCCGGGACCCGGTTACACACGAAAATACAGGAAAATATATCAAATCTTATGCTGCAACAGACGAAAACAAAGCCATTTATCTCTATACCGGATTTTCGTTGACAACCATTCAACAATCAGCAGAAATTACCCTCTCTCAGGATCAATATATCTTACTCTCTGCTCATCAAAAGCTTATTCCGGTAAATTTAAAACTCGTATGTCTGGAATTTGAGCGGACAAAAGTATATTGGCTCAACTGGAACAACCGTTCCAAAAACTATACCCTCTACAACGACCTGATCACACGCAGTATGCTGGTGTTGAAATTGATGTCGTATCAGTATACGGGAGCCGTTTTAGCAGCCGTAACAACCAGTATCCCGGAAACCATAGGAGACGTACGGAACTGGGACTATCGCTTTTGCTGGCTGAGGGATGCTTCCATGTCGATCGAAACTTTACTGGAGACGGGACACAAAGAAGGAGCCAAACGGTTTATCGGCTTTATCCGCCGGATCATCAAATCGGAATACGGAGATTTCCAGATTATGTATGGGATCCGGGGAGAAAAAGTTCTTACTGAAAAAATTTTACCTCATTTAGCCGGTTTTGAAAACTCCCGTCCCGTCCGTATCGGAAACGGAGCCTACAATCAAAAACAAAACGATTCATACGGTTATCTGATGGATGTCATATACAAATATTACCGTTTTGATCCGGGAACCCAGGATGAGGTGGAAGAAGTATGGGCTATTGTAAAAATTATCGCCTATACGATTACAAAGGATTGGCGGAAACCCGACGAAGGAATTTGGGAAATCCGCAACCGGAAAGAGCATTTTGTTTTCTCCAAAGTCATGTGTTGGGTAGCTCTAAACCGGGCTTACAAAATTGCAAATATTCTCAATGAGAAAAAATATGCCGAACGCTGGGGAAAAGAAGCTGAACTGATTCAAAAGGACGTAATGGAAAAAGGCTGGAAAGAAGAATTACAAAGTTTCTCTCAGGCATACGACAATCTGGAATTCGATTCTTCTCTACTCCTCATGGAAAAATACGGTTTTATTTCTGCTCAAGATGTCCGTTACCGGAAAACGGTAAAGGCTGTACAAGCCGCTCTCTACCACAAAGGCCTGATGTACCGGTATACAGCTCATGATGATTTTGGAACCCCTTCTTCTGCTTTTACCATCTGTACTTTCTGGCTGATCCGGGCGTTGTATGTCATCGGAGAAAAAGAAGAAGCCCAAGCAATTTTCGAACGGATAGTTACATATTCCAATTCCGTCGGCCTATTCAGCGAAGATCTGAATTTCGACACGAAAACTTCACTGGGAAATCTTCCCCAAGCTTATTCCCACCTGGCTCTCATTAATACGGCCCTTTTATTTTCCCAGGAAATCCCTGCATCCAAATTTTTAATGCCTTAAAGATCCGGAATAAGTATTATTTTTACAATAAATCTTTCAGGAAAGGCAAAGTCTGAGATTGTTTTGCCAGATTATAACGGGCATTTTCTGACAATTCCCCTATTTTTATCGTAATGGCTCCGGGGGGCATAGCCCGGAACATATCTTCGTCGGTTGTATCATCTCCTACAGCCATCATAAAATCATAATCTTCCTTTTCCAACAATTTCTGAACGACAGCTCCTTTCGTACAAACCGGAGACTTGATCTCTATGATTTTATTTCCGCGCATTATCTGTAATCCCAACCGGGCACAAGGTTCTTTTAAAAAATTGACCAGTTGTTTCTCTCTTACTCCTGCCAACCAGTTATTGACATTCCGGTAGTGCCATACCATTGAAGTCCGTTTGATTTCCAGAATAGAACCGGGAGTTTTATCGATCATCTGTTGTAAAAGGCTTACAATCTCCTGGTTCCACAATTCTCCGTGTATATTCTGTATCCAGTGCCCCTGAGCTTTGTAAAAAGCCCCGTGTTCTGCAGCTATTTCCAACGGCAAATACCCGAACCAACGCTCCAGGGTTTCCTGATCCCTTCCGCTGCATATCACTACTTTATTTTTCCGGTCCTCTACCAGTCTCCGAAGTATTTCATATAATTCCGTACCCGGAACAGCATCCTGAGGTTCTTCCGTAAAACCCACCAGGGTACCGTCGTAATCCAACATAATCAACCGGTGTAAAGCCTTATGGTAGGCTGCCCGGATTCGGTCCTTTAAGCCGGATTCGATCAGTTTCCGGCACAAAACATCATTTCTCTGACGGATTGTACGAAGTTCTGTAACAAAATCGGATGCCCATTTATTAACGGTCTGACGGGAAATAACTTGCTGCATCCGCTTTATTTTCTTCAATTGTTCCTGTTCCGGCATTTGTAACGCTTTACAAAGGGCTTTCTCAATTTCATTGATATCATTGGGGTTGATCAGAATAGCTTCCGGCAATTCGATAGCAGCACCTGCCATCTCACTCAGTATCAGTACCCCTGTCCGCTCCCGTTTTGCCGCCACATATTCTTTTGCTACCAAATTCATGCCGTCCCGTAGGGGAGTCACCAAAGCAACGTCCGCCAGATGATATAAAGCCACCAATTCTTCAAAAGGGAATCCATGATAAAAATAATGAATGGGAGTCCAGTTTAAAGTGGCATATCTTCCATTAACTGCACCGAGCATTTCCTCCATTTTCATTTTTAAATCAGCATATTTTTTTACTTGATCCCGGGAAGGTACGACGATCATGACCAGAGATACTTTTCCCCTATACTCCGGATGTTTTTCTAAAAAAAGTTCAAATCCCCTCAGCCGATGTAAAATTCCTTTACTGTAATCCAAACGATCCACTGTCAGGATCAGTTTATATTTCCCCAAATTCTGGCTTAGCCGGCAAAAGGCACTTTCCACTTCCGGCCTTAAAATACAGTCGTAATACAAGGGATAATTGATTCCCATCGGAAAAGCATCCACCTGTGCGACACGGTTCACCAACCGTACTTCTCCGAAGCAGAAATTCAGATTACACACCCGTTGGACTGCCATACTAAAATGCCGCATATAATCGTGAGTATGAAAAGCGATCAGATCTGCTCCCAGCAAGCCCTTTAATACCTCCGCTTTCTCCGGTAATACCCGGAACAATTCATAAGAAGGAAAAGGAATATGATGAAAATAGCCGATACTCACAGAGGGGAAATGTTTCCTCAACAAAGCGGGGAGCAACATCAACTGGTAATCCTGTACCCAGACAATATCGTCCGGCCGGATCAGCGAAACAGCTATTTCACAAAATAACTGATTCACCTGGCGGTAAGCCTCCCAGAAACTACGGTCATATTGTACGTAAGAGAAAAAATAATGACAGAGCGGCCACACAGTGCTATTGCTATACCCTTCATAATAATCACGTATCTGTGCCGGAGAAAGAAAGACGGGAAAGTAATGAAATTTTTCCAGATAAGTCCGAATTTTTTCTCTTTCCTTTTCATTTTCCGCATATACACCCGGCCAACCAATCCAATATTTCTCCAAAGACATCTCCAAAGAATCCAAGCCCGTAGCTAAACCTCCTTCACTCCGCGTAAATTTGAATTCTTTTCCTGTTTTTTGAGCTTTTAATGGTAATCGGTTTGAAATGATAAAAAGCCTCATCCCCTTCCCTCCTCTGTCTTATCGATCTCTGCTTCTCCCTATATACGGGAATAGGGTTCGAAGGTTTAAGGGGGACTGGAGAAATGTGAAAATGTTTAAGTGTTCAAATGTAAGAATGAGAGGATGGACAACGGCGGGAAGAGGAAGAGGGTTTATTGCTGAATCAGCTGAAAAAGACTTCTGAAAATCGGCAAGGGGAATTAAAACGGGTAATTCATTCGCTTTCAGAACCCACAGTTCATGTGTCATTAAATTGTCAGACAGGTACTCATCAGACGGGAATGCACCTCTATTTTTCGCATTTTTCCCGTCCTTCCCAATACAGACTGATCAGACGGGAAACGGCATAATTTTCAAAAGCAGTTTCCGGAATAATTCTGTACTGTTGTAAAGCAGAAGACAATTTTTCCACTTTTATTTCGTAAAAACGGGCATAGATAATGCGGTGGGAAAGCACATGTTTAAAAGTTTCCGTACGACGGATCAGCCGGATTTCTCCGGTATCTTCAAATAAACGTTTAAAATCCGGCAGCAAAGCAAGGGATTCCAATTCCAATTCCATTTCCCTTTCAGTCTCGATCAGTGGAAATTCGTATAAATTCTGCCAGATATCTTTTGCGGTACGCTGAGCGATAAGGATGTCCTTTCCGTACCGGACATGAAAATAATTGAAATAACGGGGCTTTATAACCGTTTTTCCCGCTTTGACCGGCAAGCGTCCGACCTGTCCGCTGGCGAAAGCGACACAACAGTCACGCAAGGGACAAAACAGACAGGCAGGCGACTTAGGAACGCATTGAACCGCTCCAAAATCCATAATGGCCTGATTGTACAAGGCCGGTTGATTTACAGGCAGTAATTGTTTGGCCAGTTCTGCAAAATATTTCTTGCCCCCCGGACTGTCAATAGGAATATCTATACCCAATACCCGGGACAAAACCCGGTAAACATTTCCATCGACGACAGCATAAGGCTGGTTCCAGGCAAAGGAACAAACGGCCGCAGCCGTATATTCTCCTATTCCTTTTAAAGACAAGACAGCAGTGTAATCGTCCGGAAATTTTCCCCCGAAACGATCCCGTATATCCCGGGCAGCAGCATGTAAATTACGGGCCCGGCTGTAATACCCCAGTCCCTGCCAATATTTCAGGACTTCATCTTCTTCCGCTTCGGCCAAGGACAAAACATCCGGGAAACGGCCGACAAACCGCCGGAAATAATCCAGCCCCTGAGCCACCCGGGTCTGCTGCAAAATAACTTCAGAAATCCAGATCAAATAAGGATCTTTCGTCTCTCTCCACGGCAATTCCCGCCCATGTTCCTGATACCAATCCATCAGCACACGTCCCAGGCGGAATTCCTTATCCTTGTCCGGATTATTTACCATACCCCAAACATCCTTTCCGTTTCCTATATTTTCACACAAAGCTCCATAATTTTCACCAAAACCTCTACAGCCTTTTCCATAGAAGATACAGGGATATATTCGTACCGGCTGTGGAAATTATGTCCACCGGTAAATAAGTTGGGTGTCGGCAGTCCTCTATATGATAAATTGGCCCCGTCCGTACCTCCCCGGATAGGAGAAATCCGGGGTTTTACCTTTACTTCTTCCATAGCTTGGCGGGCAATATCCACCACAAAACGGGCCGGCTCTATCCTTTCCCTCATATTGTAATACTGATCGGTCATTTCCAGTTCAATATTCAATCCGTATTTTTTAGAGAAATCCCTTACCCCGTTT
>JAEXFF010000395.1 GCA_023400335.1 Bacteroidota bacterium | reverse complement strand
GAATAGGGCCTGATATGAATGTTTGTTCGAGTATTGATGGAGAGTTTCATGTATGTATCTTGCCTGAAAATAGTATATACAAAATAGACACTTCTTCTTGCTGATTGGATTATAAAGTCAATTTCGTTGACAAAAATTTGCCGACAAAGTATTTTGCAAAGGATTTAAGAACACTTATTCAGGAACGGGTGGTGGAACGTTATATATTAGGGGTGGAAAAAATACAGGAATCGCAAAATTATCTGTTCATTTATTTCCGTTATAATGGAGAACCTCATACAGCCCTCTATAACAAGCTGACTGAAGAGACAATTGTTTGTGGAGGACTACAGATTTCTTCGATGTATGGGATAGGTTTGGGTAATTATTATGTCATAGGTAACGATATTTATGAAGTAATAGATGCTAATACATTTAGAATACTTGTTCCTGAAATAGAGAAGTATAAAAAAAGGAATGACAAGTATATCCGGAAATTGGAAAAAATCAGCAACGAAATAAGTGATGAAGACAATCCTATTATAATCAGATATAGATTGAAGTAATCTCTGCCAAAGAAGATTAGTTTTATAGATGAGGAATTTTGTAAAGGAAAGATGACCGTACATTTTCTTTGGAGTCTTGTTTGTAGTGTCCTGGGAACGGACAAAGAGAGGGGCATTTTTCGGGGTATTGGCTGTTATGATTGTGTTGTTGTTTTACTGATATAAAAAATAAAGGAATAAACAAAGGAATCAGCAAAAAAATTACAAAAATCACAAAAAATTGCAATCCATTCGCAACCTTTTTTTTTGTTTTTTGGAGAAAATGTGTTCATTTTTGGGGTGATATAAATTTGGTGAATATGGATAGTTTAATAATAAAAAATGAAATAAAGAATAGAGAATACTAGAAATTAATTTAAACGGAACGGATGAAAAAAAGTAGCCCTTCCATCCGTGACTTAATCGAAACCAGGTTTTGATTTCAGTCAAAATAGAAAGGACTACACGCAAAAAACAAACGAAAATAGCGGAACAAGAAACATCTCCGCTATATAAAATGATAATGTTATGAAAAGAGTAAAATTTATTGTTGCATCATTGTTATTCTGTACGATGAGTTATGTTGGTTACACAAGTTATGAAAAAATGCCTATGTCTGATGCCGAGAAATTTATGCAGGTAAATGTAGAGGCGTTGACAAGATCAGAAGGGGGATCTGAGGGTGGTAAATCTTTGTGCTACAATAGTTACACAAAAGCAGATAACAATCAGATACTAAGGTGTGTTTCTTGTGATTATGTAGATGGAATAGGTAATGGGAAAACTGGTTATTGTAAATGGTAGTTTTTTGTACTATAATAGATTTTTATGTAGATTAAACCACAGTAAAGTTGAATTTATGTATTAATGGACTATTTTGTATAATTAATAACTAATGAAGAAAGGGCTTGATTTTCTTTTCGAGTCTTTTCTTCTTGAAAATAATAAGATGAAAAATTTGTTGTCTATAACATTCTTTGTATTATGCTATGCTTGTTCAAGCAATGAGCGTATTTTTGATGTTGATACCGTATTAAACTTAGAAGCGTCTGAATGTATGGAATTGAAAGGAGAAAGACTCCCTATCGATGCTCTCGGTGGATATGGAATTAAAGTGTTTGATACATTATTGGTTGTTACGACTGATAATCCTAATCATTTTCGTGATGTGTACGGGTTGAAAAGTTATTCATTGTTGTCCCAAATATTAAGAAAAGGTCGTGCAAAGAATGAATTTTTATTTGCTGGATACAATGGGCAAAATGTAAAAGAAAATGGATGCATAATTTTATATCTTCACGATTTAAATAAAAATGTTTTTTGGAAATATAATTTGACAGAATCCATAAGACAAAATATGGATATAGGAAAAATTATCTATAAATTACCAGGAAGGTGTCAAGGTGCTTACTTTTTATCTACAGACATTTTTTGCTATCAAGATATTGTGTCGGGCAAAGGGTATTTGTATGTAATAAAGAATGTGAAAAAAAATGAGGTGATAGAAGAGTATACTATAATGAAGGATGGGGAAATTCCTCTTAGTAGTTATATAATGAAAGATAACGATGTGATTATTTGTTATTCAAGGAATGTAGATCAGTTGATGTTTATAGATATAAATAAAAGAACAAAAATATCAGTATCAACTTCAAATGAACAGCCCACATGGTCTAAATTGAACTCGGAGTTGAATGGCGATCCCAAAGTGTTCTATGATTATATAGCAACAACAGAACAGGAAATATATGCATTATATAAGGGTAATCCGGACTATTTTGAAATCCATTGTTTTTCTAAAACGGGTGATTTTTTAAAAAAAATGATATTGAAAGAAAAAATTATTTCCTTTGATGTAGCAGGAAATACTATATACGGATTAACAACGGATGAAGAAATTTTTAAATATCAGATGTAAATGAAAACTACCTTATATTTTATATATCTGTTATTACTTGTTTTGTTATTTGGGTGTAATGATACTAAAATAAAGAGAGAGATTCAGCAACTTCAAAGCAAAGCAATATCTTTTCCCTATAATATGAATTTTACAATACATGGTAGAGATACGTTGATTTCAGAATATGTTGAAAATGGATTAAAGTTGGTGATATATACGGATTCTGTTGAATGTTCTTCTTGTGTTATTAGTAAAATGTATTTGTGGAACAGTATTATAGAAAATACGGAATTATATAAAGATAAATTGAAATTTTATTATATACTATCTCCTCAAAGGCAGCATATAGAAAAGGTACGATCAGCTTTAAATGTGATAGATTTTGAATATCCTGTGATAATAGATACTTTGGGAAAGTTTGCAAAATTGAATCCCCATCTTCCGGAAAATAAGGCTTTACATACATTTTTATTGGATGAGAACGATAATGTGATTCTGGTCGGTAATCCGTTGCGTAATAAAAAAATTGAAGAAATGTTTTATCAAATCGTAGAGGAGAAGTTAGGTAAACCGGAATGAGTTTGTAAATGATAAAAAGGATTGATGATGAGAAGTTTTATTTCCCGGATGTGGCCGGACATGTTGTTGAGTATGGTGTTTGTCGTGTCGGGTTTTGTCAAGGCGTTGGATCCAGTGGGATTGTCTTATAAGATTGAGGAATATTTGGGAATGTTTCAGCTTTCGGGCTGGAGTGGACTTTCCATGTTGTTATCGGTGTTGTTATGTGCAGCGGAGTTAACCTTGGGACTGTTGTTGCTACTGCGGTTGTGGCGAAAACTAACGGCAGTGGTGTTGACACTTTTTATACTTGGGTTTACGATTCTTACTTATTCGATTTATACGGATCCCTATGGTGGTATAAATGAATGCGGTTGTTTTGGTGAAGCGTTTCATTTTTCCAACGGTGCTACTTTTGCGAAGAATCTGATTTTGCTTGTTGTGTCGGGTTTTCATTTGTGGAATGTTTTCCGGCAGGCTGGAAATGATTTTAATTACCGGCAGCTCGGGTTGGTTTCCGGGGTGCTGATGTTGGCGTTCTTTGTGCCGCTTTATGCTTATTTTTACCTGCCTCCTTTCGATTTTTTACCTTATAATGTGGGTTCGGAAATCGGGGCAGAAAATGCCATTCATCTTTATGATACGGGTTTTAATGAAGTGAGTGATCAGGTGTTTTCCGGCGGTAAACCCACTTACATGATCGGTATAAAAGAGCAAATTACTCCGGAGGTCGGTGATAAACTTGCTGCTTTGTACGAGGCGTACCGGGACGGGACAGTTAATTTGTTTGGTGAGGCGTCCGGAAGTGGGATGACGATACCGGGTTATGCCGATATTCCGGTGTATTTTATGGATGAAGTGGTGTTGAAGTCGGTTTTACGAACGCCTGTCGGTGTGGTAGCTTTTGCGGATGATCGTATTGTCGGTAAATGGAATTTGTTATATACCCCATATCGTTTCGAGAGGGGATATGGAGAAGAACTTAGCCGGGAACGTTGGAAAAGAGGAGCATTTTTTAGTGGTTGGGTGGTGATGTTGGCGTTGTTATTTTATGAACGCAAAAAGAGGACGGAATGAAGAAGAGGTGGAATTTTTGGGACATTTTATTGTATGTAATGTACGCCTTTATCGGTATCGGAGTATTGATCGGGCTTTTTATTGCACTGCGTGTTTACGTGGTGGATCAGTTTGTGATCCCGACCGATTCGATGCGTCCTACCCTGATACCGGGGGATTACGTGATTGTCAACAAGCTGATTGCCGGGGCACGGATTTACGACCGGTTGGATTTCGGGGAGGGCGATCGGTTGGAATGCCACCGTACGAAAGGTTTGCGCAAAGTGGAACACAACGATATTGTGATTTTTAATTTCCCGATTAACCGGAGAAAGTATAAGATGGAGTTTAAAATCAATTATGTTTACGCTAAACGGTGTATCGGTTTGCCGGGGGATACGGTTAGGATCCGGAACGGGTATTTCAGGAATAGTAACTATGACGGTGTTTTGGGAGTGGAGGAGGAACAACGTCGCTTGTCGGAGACACCCGATTCGTTGATTGCTGATAATGTGCTCCACGCTTTCCCGTTCGATTTCCGGCATTATGGCTGGACGGTCAAGGAATTCGGGCCGCTTTATGTGCCCCGGGCAGGGGGACAGGTGATGCTCGATACGGTTAATTTTCAACTCTATCGGCTGGTAATCGAGTACGAGACGGGGGAAAAACTCCGGGTTGACGCTCAACGCCGGTTGACGCTGGGTGGGAAACCGATAGACAGTTATACATTTCAAGGTGATTACTACTTTTTTTGCGGCGATCAGGTGCTGAATTCCAACGATTCCCGCTACTGGGGATTCGTCCCGGAGGAATTTATCGTCGGGGTAGTTACCCGCATCACGTATTCCCGCGACCGGGAAAGCGGAGAATTCCGTTGGGACAGGTTGCTGAAAAGTTTGAAAAAATAGTAAAGGAGAAAAGAGGGAAGATGAGAAAATATTTCATGATATTAGCGGTTGCGGGTGTAAGTCTGCTTTTCCTGAGTCAGTTTCAGGTTGCGGATCGTTTTTATGGCGGGATCGACACCTCGAACTACTTTACCTTGTTGCTGGGGACGATGGTGGCGACGGTGGGCTTGGTCAAAATACCACGGACACTTTATTGGGGAGATGTGGTGGCATTTCTGTTGTTCGTTTACTTTCTGGTGCATACCTGGGCGACTCATGCTATGCAGAGTAGGGAATTTTATCTGAGTATTTCTTATTTTGCTCTTTATGCGGTGTTCCGCGTGATAAAAGGGATGCGGCTGACGAATTATGCAGCCTTGGCCGTATTGCTTTGCGGGATTTACCAGTCTTATTTGGTGTTGGAACAATTGCTGGGATACGAGGCTTCCAATCATTCTCGGTTTGTTGTGACCGGATCATTTTTTAATCCGGGGCCTTGCGGTATTTTTTTGGCAGGTGTGTTTGTGCTTGCCGTTGCTATGATGGAAAAAGGATACCGGAAGGTTGGTATTAATCTGATGTTCGTGCGTTACGTCATCGCTTGTGTGGCGTTTGGGATGATCCTGGTGGCTATGGTACCGACCATGAGCCGTGCCGGATGGATCGGAGCAGCGGTGGGGGTGATTTTGTTGTATCGTAAAGGAATTATCCGTTGGATGAAGAGAAGCCGTCGTTGGGTGATCGGGGGAGGAATTGTGGGAGTCATGATCGTGTTGGCGTTGTTTTATGGTTTGAAAAAGGATTCGGCTAACGGACGGCTATTTATCTGGCAAAATACGATCATGGCCTGGTCGGAAGCCCCTTTATTCGGGGTTGGGATCGATGGGTTCGAGAGAGCTTATGCGGAGGCTCAGCATGATTATTTTAAAAAAGGAAATGCGTTGGAACAGGATAGTCGCTATACGGAGTTGGCAGGAGTGGTGGAATCGGCGTTTAACGAACCCCTTGCTTTATTTTTATTGCTGGGGGTAACAGGAGGGGGATTGGCTGTACTCGTCTTGTTTTTTAAGTTACGGAGACCGACGGTTTATGGTTGTGTGGCAGTGGCATTGTTGGTTGCCTCGCTTTTTTCTTATCCGTTTTATATTCCCTCTATTGCTATCTTATTTCTTTTTGCGATGGCACAGTCATCCGACCGGCGGATCGGAACGACGCGTTATGCAAACGTTTTGATATTCGGAATGATGGGGGGAGTAGCCTTGTGTGCCGATCTCCGGGCGTATGGGCTCCGGGAGGTATACCGGGATTGGAAAAATAAGTCTGCCTATTACACCATGGAGGATTATGCAGGTGTAGTCGAAAAATACGGGCAACTTTATCCTGCATTGAAAAATGAATATAAATTTTTGTTCGAATACGGACATTCCCTTCATAAAACAGGGCGATACGAAGAGAGCAATGCTGTCCTGGAACAAGGAGTGAGACACAGTGCCGATCCGATGTTCTGGAATGTGATGGGGAATAATTTTTTGGCATTAAAGCAATATGACCGGAGTGAAGCGGCTTACCTGCGGGCTTATTACACCTGTCCGAACCGTATTTATCCGCTCTATTTGCTGACGAAGCTGGGGGCGGCCCGGGGAGATAGGGCGAAAATGGAGCATTACGGGCACATCCTGCTGGACAAACGGCCTAAAGTACCTTCGCCCGCTGTGGACGAGATGAAAGCTGAAATCAGGAGAATGTTTGAAGACAAACCGAATACTAACGAATAAGACATACCGATGAGAAAAAAATTGATTTTATGGATTGCAGGAGGATTGATCGGGAGTGTGGCTTCCGGACAAAGTCTGGTGATCGGGAAGATGACTCTGGAAGAAGCGATCGGGATCGCTTATACCCGTTCGCCTCAGGCACAGATGGTGCAGCTGACTTTTATGTCGCAGTACTGGAGTTTCCGCTCCTATAAAGCACAGTTGTTGCCTTCGCTTAATTTAAGCGGTAACCTGGGAAATTATAATCGTTCACTCGTCGAGGTGCGTGATCCGGACGACGGACGTATCAGTTATGTGGCCAATAATACCTTGAGTAACACCTTGTCCGTCCGTATCAATCAGAATATAGCTCCTACAGGGGGAAAAGTGTCGCTGTATACCTCTCTGGACAGGCTGGATCAATTCACCTACCATACGAAGATATACAATTCGACTCCGGTTTCGATCAGTTATACTCAACCCTTACGTTCTTTCAATTCTTTAAAGTGGCAGAAAAAAACCGAGCCGTTGCAGTATGAAAAGGCCAAGAAACAGTATCTGGAGTCGATGGAAAATATTGTAGTTCAGACTTCGGCTTATTTTTTCTCTGTGTTGTCGGCTCAGACCACTTACAGGAAAAGCGAGGAAAACCTGAAAGATACCCGTAGCATGTATGAGGTTGCTCAAAAACGTTTTGCCATAACTACGCTGAATAAAAGCGAACTGTTACAACTGGAACTGGCATTGATGAATGCAGAATTGGCCGTCAGTACCAGTAAGGTCGACCTGGAAGTGGCGCTTTTCAATTTTAAATCTTATCTGGGGATATCGGAAAGTGCGTTTTTTGAACTACAACCGCCGATGGAGGTGCCTGAGGTGAATATGGAGTATGATTTTGTGTTGAATAAGGCCCTGCAAAATTCTTCCCATTTGATTGCTTTGGAAATCGATAAGCTCAATGCATCGAAAAATGTGGCGGAGGCGAAAGCCGGACGTGGCATTCAGGTGGAATTGACTGCCAACCTGGGGCTTTCACAAAGCGATGACGCCCTGGTCGGAGTTTATCGTCAGTTGAAAGACCGGGAAGTGGTCGGTGTGTCGGTGACGATGCCTATTTACGACTGGGGGATGAGCCGGGGACGGGTGAAAATGGCAGAGGCACAAGCCCGTTTGGTACAAACCGAACAGGAACAGGAGGTGATAAAATTTCAGCAGGATATCCGGATCAAGGTGATACAGTTTAACAATCAGGCTACGCAATGCCGTATATCGGCCAAAGCATTGGCGGTGGCGGAGGAACGCTATGAAATTACTAAAAAGCGGTTTCAGAACGGAGGAATTTCTGTGACGGACCTGAATACGGCCCAAAAGGAATTGGATAATGCCAGTGATCAGTATATCAGTCAATTGAGAACATTCTGGAATGCTTATTTCGAACTGCGTAAGTTGTCCCTGTACGACTTTATATCCCAAAAAGATATTTGTGCTGAATTTGATGAAATTGTTGAAAAATAATGGCTCGTAAAATAGATGATGATGAAAAGAAATTTGTATAGAAACCTGTTGTGGATCGTTTTCTTGGCCGGAGCTATGGCTTGTGGCGGTGAAAAAAAGAAATCGGATAAAGAAATCGGAAAGAGTGAGGCGCAGAGTTCTTTGATCTCGGTGGATACACTGGTATTAAAAAAGCGGACTTTTCAGAAACAGATCGTCTGTAACGGTAAGTTGCGTGCGGTTTTAAAAAGCGAACTGAGTTTCGACGGTACGGGAGTCATTACCGGAATAAACGAAAGAAACGGGGATTACGTAGAGAAAGGGGCTGTATTAGCCACGCTCGATAATAAAGAGGCGACGGTGGAATTGGAGAAAAGTCTTCGGGCCATGGAGAAGGCCGATATCGATTTGCAGGACAAACTGATCGGACAAGGGTATACCGGTGATACGGCTACGGTGCCGGAAGCTGTTTTGCGTAATATGAAAATTACTTCCGGTTATACGAATGCTTTGGATCAGCTGGAGGCAGCCAGACGACGTTTGGAAAGTTGTTTTTTGTTCGCTCCCTTTAGCGGGCGTATTGCCAATCTGGACGCCAAGGTGTATGAC
>JAEXFF010000356.1 GCA_023400335.1 Bacteroidota bacterium | reverse complement strand
CCGGTTACCTGGCCGATGTATGGGGGCGCAAAAATACATTACTCGTCGGATGCAGTTTAGCGTTCGGAGGTTTTCTCTGTTATTCTTTTTCTTATACCCTGGGAGCTTTTTTTCTGGCCGAAGTATTTTTAGGTATCGGACAGAGTCTGGTTTCCGGTGCTGATTCCGCCTTGCTATACGACACGATGTTACATCACCGCAAAGAAGAGGAATATTTAAAATACGAAGGCCGGGTGACCATGATCGGAAATTTTTCGGAAGCTGCTGCCGGTATCGTAAGTGGTTTTTTAGCCATCTCTTCCCTGCGTATGCCTTTTTATTGCCAAACTTTTATCGCTTTTATCGGTATCCCGGCAGCTCTGACTCTGAAGGAATATTCGGTACGTACCAAAGTGATACATCCGTTAAAAAATATCCTCCATATCATCCGCTATTCTCTGATTACTAATAAAAGTCTCTGTTATGACATTATGTTTTCAGGAATTATCGGGGCAGCTACGCTGACGATGGCCTGGTTTGTACAACCGATACTGATCGCCATAGATACCCCCACGACCTGGTACGGCATTATCTGGACGGTATTAAATCTTACAGTAGGGGTAGCCGCTCTTTATTCTGACAATTTAAACCGTCGGTTCGGAGAAAACAAAACCTATCTTTTTATTCTCTTATTCATTGCTGGCGGGTATGTCGCCGTTTCCTTCAATATCAGCTATCCGGGTTTAGGTCTGTTGTTCTTGTTTTATGTGGTCAGGGGATTTGCTACACCTATACTGAAAGGATATATCAATAAACAGACTTTTTCCGAAATGCGGGCGACAGTACTTTCCATCCGGAATTTTATCATCCGTCTTCTGTTTGCAGCCATGGCTCCCTTTATCGGTTGGCTAAGCGATGCCTATTCTTTAGCTGTAGCCTTGCAGGTTACGGCGGCTATCGTCTTTTTTCCGGGTTTACTATTTTTAATCCTTCAATGGAAAAAACAAATTAAAAAACAGTAGGCAAAAGATTTAAAATTCAATAACAGCTGTATATTCGGAATAACAGGTAAAATATAAATTTAATAAATTCTCATTCAATTTTTTTCTGCATTTTCTTTTTTTTCATATATTTCATATACCTTTGTAAACAGAATAAGGGGTGCCTTAATACAACGGGCTGAGATTATACCCTATAACCTGATCCGGGTAATGCCGGCGGAGGTAAATAGAATACTTCTTACCGTTTTACACTTCCTTTTTCACTGATAATGTATAATAGCGGATCTGCTTCCGAATGCCTCTATTTTTAATCAATTTATAGAATATTCGGTTGTGAAAGGATTCTAAACATTTACTTCAATATGCAAGAATTTACAGTCACCTCCGGTGCTTTACCCGGTTCCGAAAAGATCTATGTAAAAGGAAAATTATTCAATATCCGGGTTCCCATGAGGAAAATTTCACTGTCCGATACGCTGGAAGCAGACGGGAACCGGATAGCCAACGAGCCCGTCGTAGTATATGATACTTCAGGTCCTTATACAGACCCTGCTTACCGGGTAGACTTGCGTAAAGGGCTGCCCCGGACCCGGGAAGAATGGATAGCAGACAGAAACGATACTGAAAAACTACAAGGCTTGAGTTCCGAATACGGAAGAATGCGGCAGGCAGATGCTTCCCTGGATTCCCTTCGCTTTGAACACGTCAATCTTTATCCCCGTGTTGCCCGCCCGGGCAAAAGTGTTACCCAAATGTATTATGCCCGCCAGGGAAAGATTACCCCGGAGATGGAATACATTGCTATCCGGGAAAATCAACTCATTGACCAGATTGCTGAAAACTATAAAAAAGAAACAGGAAATCCGCTGGGTGCCTTTATTCCCTCTTATGTCACCCCTGAATTTGTACGGCAGGAAGTGGCAGCCGGACGGGCCATTATTCCGGCTAATATCAATCATCCGGAAAGCGAACCCATGATCATCGGACGCAATTTTCTGGTGAAAATAAATGCCAATATCGGTAATTCCCCGGTCACATCCACTATTGCTGAAGAAGTAGAAAAGGCTGTGTGGGCATTCCGCTGGGGAGCCGATACAATTATGGACCTCTCCACAGGTGCCAATATCCACGAAACACGGGAATGGATTATCCGGAATTCTCCCGTACCGGTAGGCACTGTTCCCCTCTATCAAACCCTGGAAAAAGTAAATGGTGATATCACCCGCCTGAATTGGGAACTCTTCCGGGACACCCTCATTGAACAGGCGGAACAGGGAGTAGATTATTTTACAATTCACGCCGGGCTCCGCTGGAAAGATATTCCTCTTACTTTAAACCGGCTTACCGGTATTGTATCCCGGGGGGGATCCATCATGGCGCACTGGTGTACCACTTTTAAACGGGAGAGTTTTCTGTACGAACATTTTGAGGAAATCTGTGAGATTCTGGCCCGGTATGATGTAGCCATCTCCTTGGGAGACGGATTGAGGCCGGGTTGTATTGCCGACGCCAATGACGAGGCCCAGATCGATGAGTTGAAAACGCTGGGAGAACTGGCAGAAATTGCTCATACTTATAATGTCCAAGCTATTATTGAAGGACCCGGGCATGTCCCTATGCACAAAATCCGGGAAAATATGGAATTACAAATGAAATACTGCCACGATGCTCCCTTCTATACGCTCGGCCCTTTGGTTACCGATATCGCTCCGGGATACGATCATATTACCTCCGCCATCGGCGGAGCCATGATCGGATGGTATGGTACCGCCATGTTATGCTATGTAACTCCGAAAGAACACCTGGGCCTCCCCGACCGGGAAGACGTAAAAGAAGGAGTCATCACGTTTAAATTGGCTGCACATGCAGCCGACCTGGCAAAAGGACAACCCGCAGCTGCTTACCGGGATTATGCCATGAGTAAGGCCCGCTTCGAATTCCGCTGGAAAGATCAGTTTCACCTGGCGCTGGATTCCGAAAAAGCACTTCGTTTCCACGATGAAACCTTACCGGAAGAAGGACATAAAAATGCCCATTTCTGTTCCATGTGCGGAGCCCATTTCTGCTCCATGCAAGCCAGTCAAAAACTGAGGAAAAAATTAAACACTCCCATCTAAATCTGATCCCTCAGAAAAAACGAAGAAATTTTGTTTTTTCTGAGCATACATTGGATTCTTTTTAACTGAAAGATGCTGACAGTTTTGATCACTTCCCCCCTTCCCGTTTTCGAAGAAACGGCAATCTGTAATCTTCTGTTCGATTACGGGCTGGATATCCTCCATCTGCGTAAACCCGGAGCAGACAAGGCAGTATTTGAACACTTTATTCAAAAAATCCGTCCTCACTACAGAAACCGTATCGTCATCCACGATTTTTATGAGTTGGCAACCACATATCAGTTACGGGGTATACATTTGAAGTATAATCAGAAAAATGATATTGTGAAATACAAAAAATTTTCACATATCAGTATCTCCTGTCACACCCTTTCAGAAATAAAGACACTTCCTTCCAGAGTGACTTACTGTTTTTTAAGTCCCATTTTCGACAGTCTTTCTAAACCGGATTATTGCAGCCCTTTCCGGCATATACCCCATATTACAGAAGCAAAATTACCGGTACCGGTAATTGCACTGGGGGGCATTACTCCCGACAAAATAAGCTCCTGTCAAAGGGCGGGATTTGCAGGGATTGCAGTATTGGGCTATATCTGGAACTGTCCGGAAGCAGCTTTTATGCGTTTCAGACGTTTGAAGACTCCGGTTGTATTCAGTATAGCAGGTTTTGATCCCAGCGGAGGAGCAGGTATAGCAGCCGACCTCAAAACATTTGAAAATTGCGGCGTTTACGGACGTGGCATATTATCTGCCCTGACTTTTCAAAATGAAAGAGAATATCAGGCCACTGCCTCTTTTCGTTTGGAAGATATCATTTCTCAACTTGAACTGCAATTCCGGTATGCAATCCCTCACTATATCAAATTAGGCCTGCTGCCCGATAAGGAAATCCTTTTTTCCCTGACCGATTATCTGATTCAAAAAGTTCCGGATATAAAAATTATATGGGACCCGATTCTCCGGTCTTCTTCCGGATTTTCTTTTCATGCTTCTCTCCTTTTGCCGGAACGTTTTTTAAGACAGCTCTACCTCATTACTCCCAATACCGATGAATTGAAACAGTTATTCAGCAAAAATCCTGAAATTTCAGCATTACAGGAAATCTGTAAATACTACCGTTTCCATTTGTTATGGAAAGGGGGACATAATGCGGAAGCTGTCTCTGTAGACCGGTTAATCAGTCCGGATGCCGTACATTGTTTTACTGTAGAAAGAAATATGTATCAAAAACACGGGACAGGTTGTGTATTATCATCAGCCGTTACGGCTTATTTAGCGCAAGGCTATTCTTTAGCGGAAGCCTGCCGGAAAGCACAGGTATACGTTTCCCGTTTAATGGATTCGAATGACAGCCTGCTAGGTTATCATTTTCCGGCTCCTTTGAACAAAAAACCGCTGGTAGCGGATCTTCACCTGCAATATATTACGGATTACAAAGAAGGCCGGACCATCTGTGAACAAGTGGAAGCCGTTTGCCGCGGAGGCATCCGGTGGATACAATTACGGATGAAAAAAAGTAATCGTACTGAAATTTTGCAGGTCGGCCGGCTTGTCAGGGAAATATGCAGCTATTACAATGCTCTCTTTATTGTCAACGACCATGTGGACATCGCCCGTCAGTTGGAGGCGGACGGTGTTCATCTGGGGCTGGAAGACATGGACCCGAAAGAAGCTCGTAAGATATGGGGAAGCGATAAGATTATCGGTGCGACCTGTAATACGATTGAAGATGTACGGCTAAGAGCCACTCAGGGAGTCGACTACATCGGTTTAGGCCCTTACCGGTATACGACTACCAAACAAAAATTAAGTCCCGTACTGGGATTAAACGGCTATAAAGAAATTTTAAACTCTATGTCTCAGCAAAAAATATCCCTGCCCGTATTTGCCATCGGCGGAATCACGGACACCGATTTTATCCCCCTTATGCATACCGGAATACAAGGGATAGCCCTCTCCGGCCTGATTAAAAATAATCCGGATATGGAGCAAAAAGTCCGGGAAATAAACAAAATACTGGAAGGCATCTGATCATTCAGGACCCAAGCTCCGTCTTTTTAACATTTTCGGTGCTGTACTTTGTCCGTTTGAATTTCATATCCTGTCTATTGGGATTGACACGCCCCTCTCCTTTCCGCTCAAATTCAGTTGTATAAAGATCGCTGAAAAAGCAGGATTGTCATTAAATTGTTCAATACCACAGAAACGATTCCTGTCCGCCACTGGCAAATACAAAATACGGTATTCAAAATACAAAACACTTTCCTTTTAAACAGAGAGTCCCGGGACATCAGATCGTTTTTGAAGACAGCAGATTCTCTTTTGCAGCGGGATTATGCTGAAAAATAGCACTTACCAGCCGGCAACTATCCAATTCATTACAGTCACCGCAGGTAGTAAACCCTTTTTCAGCGATACATCTGCGGATTTCACAATAATCGCTGCAATATGCAAATTTCACTCCCTCTGAACGGCAACCCATACAATTTATGGTTGCTGCTGTAATCTCCGCTGTATTGTTCATCACACTCCACTTTCGGGCCGTTTTTTCTCTTAATTCGTTGTCATTTGCAACAGTAGCTATGCGGGCATCGCAATTCTCACAATCCAATCCGCAACAGGCAATCAATTGTTTCATCACTGATTTATAATTATTAAGTTTCTGCTTTGTTCAGTTATTCAAAAATCGCCCCTTTTACAAAATCCTCCAAAGATATCCGGTTTTGTATGCAACAATCCGTAGGGCAGTATGGAAATTGAAAGACGATTAAATCCTTCCCTGGCACTCCGAGGAAGGACTGTTATTTCCCTGCTGTTTTCCCATAATTCATACATTTCTCCGTGTTCTTCCCATAAGCCAGTAAAGCTGTTGTTGCCACATCAGCTTTTTCTAAGCAATTTGCTCAATACGGCTCTTCTGACACAAGGGATATGTCGCAATAAAAGGTTCTATTTTCTGTTTCATTTCGGCATAAGAATTTCCATAAAAATAGAGAGCTGTGTATGTATTTCCTTCCCAATAACTATATAATCTCCCGATTCCATGCATTGCCAGTTCCATTTGTTCCACCACATAATTGATATCACAAGTTTTGTATACCTCTTCAGGCAATTCCGTACCATTGGTGTAAAAAGCCAATCCCTCCAATGTTCCTACCTCTATTTTCAATGCCGGCTCAATTCCTAACAAGGCAGAACCTTTGGGAATACCCAACTGTTTGAGCACATCCACCAAATAATTTATATTGTCCTGCTTATCCTCATTCAAATGGATATCGATATCACAAGATACGATTTCTCCATCAGGATTCAGAGCCGTTCCTCCTCCTGACACTTCTCCGATCTGCTCCTTTTTAAGTATTTCCTGAATTACATCTTCTAATTCAAACCGGTGCATCGGTCGTAAACGTGAATTTAAATGTAATGTTAATTCCATAGTTTTTGTGTTTTATTGATATTATAATATTAGGCATCTGTAATTTTTACTATTATTCTTCATTTTTATACCGCAATGCTACGGCTATCCGACATTTCCGTTCAACATCCCGTTCCAGTCTTCCATCGCTTTTATAGTGCACTGATAATAGCAAAAGCCCCACAGAATCATCCAGTATAGCAGCACAGCAGTTATCTTAAACAGCAGGCTTTTCTGCGGAGTATTCCTACATTTTCCAATGAAGCGGAAAAGAAATAAAAGTATACCCCATAATACGACTGTCAGCACACCGCACCTAAAGGAAATATACGCTACGTTAAAGCCTTGTCAAAATCGGGCAAAGTAGTTATATAATAAGATACAATACGTAATCCTACCCCTAGGGAAATTACGGCAAGCAAAACGTTTTCATATCTTTTATATCGCATTGTCTTTTATTTCTTGTGTTTCAGCAAAACAGTTCCCCCTGAAACAGCCGTGAAAAGGCAAAACAGATTAAAATAATAGTTATCTATAATTGATTTTTCACCTTATTCTTTCTCTTTTTCCATAACTGCCAGGAGTTGATAAGGTTCTGCCACAATACATAAGCTGCAGGACCAACTGCTGCTGCCGGACACAAATAAATCTGAGCCATCCAGATAGCTAAAATAGTATTTTTTTGTCCCAATCCCTGTCCCCCGGCTATGGTATTCCCGTATCGTTTACCCAGTCGCCGGCCCAGTCCGAACTGAAATACACACACAAGCAGAGCCAATAAAGCCAAGATTATTTCTGTCCGATAATGGGGATTTTCCTGTGCCAGCAAAAAACTGACTGTACGCGCAGTTACAATAGTCAGGGCCAGGGACCACATATAAAAAGCAACTATTTGTACCGACAGTAACCAGCGATGAATCCGGGGCAAGGTATACTGAACTACCCATGCTCCCAATAAAGGCAATATCAATAAAGGCATAACCTGCCGGCAAACATAACCGAAAGACGTCCAAAAAGGCAAACCGCTGTTTGTACCTAAAAAAGAAAAAATAACGGGAGCCGCTAAAGCCACAGCAATGTTACTGAGAAAAACAAAACTCGCCAAAAAAGCTACATTTCCCCCCAGCATACCCGTAATTACAGCCGCTGCTGTCGCTGTCGGTGCCACCACACAAATTAATATTCCCTGCGCAATCTCTTCATTGAAAGGAGCAATCAAACCGTATAACAATAAACTTCCTCCCAACTGAATTAAAATTAGCCAAATATATAAACCCGAAAATTTTATATTCCGGGGAGATATCTTGCAAAACGTCAGAAATAACATGCAAAATATCAATGTGGGCGTTAAAAATGACAATATATTTATATACGAATGAAATAATGCTCCCGTCAACATAGCGAACGGGAGCATCCAATTTTTTAAAGTCTGAATCACATTTATTTAATTAAGCCCCAATTGTTCTAAATCTACTGTTATCATTATATTATTACATTTCTCATATAATTTTTGCTTGACAAGCACTGCTGCCGGAGAAATATTCAACACAGCTACCGGTCTATTTTTTTCATCAATGATATAAGTTTCGTCATTCCCGTATAAAAACCGATATCCTTTCCACTTGCGGTATTCCACAAACATGTCTTTTCCGTCTACTACTTTGACCAAATTCAAATCCCGATCAAAAACCAGATATTCCATACTGTCGGTCCGGATTATTTTATATTGAGGAGTTGCTCCTACCCAATCGTAAAATAAAGAATCCTTTCCTTTGAGATACACGCCTTTTTCTACAAAAGCATCAAAATTTCCGTAGGAAGTACGATTATATATTTTTTCTACCGGCATCCCTTCTTGCAGGGTATATTTTATGAGCTTATTGGTATTGGCGATCCAGACTGAATTAGCGGAAAGACTGTAATCTTTCATTTCTTCTCCTTTATCGAAAACAACATTGCAAAACAATTGCTTACCGTCCTCTTTAGTATAGGCAGCTACAAACGGATTACCGTAATTAGTCGTTTCTTTTCCCTTCTCTGCTGCCCCATAATTGAGCATATATAATAAAGAATCCTGTAATATAAGTTTTGAACTACTGACAGAAGATTGAGGAAGTGGTTTTTCCCATACAACCTTTCCATCCTTTTTTAAACGCACAATCCGATCCTTCCCTGCCCAGTAAATATCGTTTTCTTCTAACAATAACCCGGAAGTAACATTTTTTATATATTCACTTTTCCCGCCTAAAAATAGTAAAGTCGGAAGAATTCCAATCGTCATAAAACTTCCTGCCCGTGCCATATCCTCGCCATCATCCCCTTCTCCCGTATTGGCTTTGTAATCCCATCCTTTGCCTGTCCGCAAGTTTATCTGATGCAAGCCTCTGCCCCTTACAATAAGGATAGAATCATTGAGTCCGTATAAATCTATTCCCGTGGAAATATTCAGTTTTCTCTTCCATATCTTCTTCCCGGTAGAAAGATCGACTCCCCATACTTTGGCACCAGAACCTTTTCCGGTAGCTAAAAGACCGACAGAATTATGGGCGCCTACAGCTATTCCGCCCGTCTCCCACATAATTCTTCCATCGTGCCAATTGTAGCAGACGGTTGTAAGGCCCTCAGGATTTAAAATGTAAGGGAAATTATAGAGTATGCCTCTTTTGTATAAAATCTGTTCTTTCCATATAACTTGCTTTTCAAAAGGCTGATACAAAAGTAAATCCCCTTTTGTAATATATCCTTCTCCGGATTTCCGGAGCGTCCGTAACTGCACAGACCAATACTCTGTGGCACTATCTATCTTAAACTGATATACTTCATGAGGGAAAACAACTTTTTGAGCTTCCATTACCTGTCCTGTCGTATAAATTTTACCAATCGGGACAAAGGAGTGAGTGATATCCTGCGCATAGAGATTAATTATACCATACACAAAAAATAAAGCGAATAGAATCTGTTTTTTCATTGCATATATAGCTTTACGGTTATAGGTTCCTCCTTTACCCTTACCTCTGCCAGTTTTTCTCTTCCCTCTTCATCTGCATATTTAAATGTATAGATCTTATTTTTCTCCAGTAAAAATTCCAATACGTCATTCATGTCCTGTGTATCTCCGGCTGTACGTCCTCCTCCCACCTGTTCTCTGCCACAGAACACATCTACATTGGCAGCAATCCGGTCGTCAGAATTCTGCACACACTGCTCCGTACGGAACATCATTACTTTTACGGGAATATGTTTTCCATCTGCTTTTATAGCAGATTCATATGTTTTATATAAATCTACATACCGCTCTGTCACATTTTCTGCAGGTACATAGCGGATGGTTTCATCCCAAACTAAAGGGAAATAAGTATCCGCCGGCTGAAAAGAAGAAGCGTAGATAGCATGTTGCACGTCCCCCTTTACAGCCTTCCCGGCATCTGCCAAAAACCATGCTTTATTCAGGGCATTGGGATAATACTCCGTAAAATACCATTTCCCTTCTACCCAGACTTCACACCAATTGTGATTTCCCCTGTTATCATGCCAATTCGGTGTACCCGCCACCCGGGCCGGAATACCTACGGCCCGGAAAGCATCTGTCAGTAAAATGGAAAGTCCGCTACAGGAAGCCATCCCCTGACGCATAGATTCGTACGGACTCTGATCCGGTTTCTCCCGTTTTGTATTATAATCAACCCTCACTTCATCCCGGATGTTCCGGTTTACCGAATCTATAGCTTCCCAAACAGTTTTACAGCTGCCCACGTACGAAGAAAAACGACCAAAAAAATCCGGACGCCATTCTTCCCGGGTTTCGTTTAACGAAATATAAGGAAGTACCTCATTCAGGAAAATACTATCCGGAAGTTCTCCCGCCCAGGGGAAACACTCCCGGGCTTTGTAAGCATATTCCACATTATTGATTAAAAAACCGGCTTTCAACTCTTTCAAATCCCGTTCCGGCATATATGCAATCAAAAAAGCCATTCCCTCTTTATACCGGATATCGCAGGAATCGAGAGCCTTGTTCAGTTCGGCTGCATTGTCACCGGCCTTAGCCAGAGCCTGATTTAAAAGAGCATGATACTTTTCCGGAACGCCCGGATATTTGTTTCCGGAACAGGCCAAAGCACACAACACAATGAGAAACACACAGTACTTCATAATAAATTTATTACTAAATAATTCCTTGTATTAATCTTTCCGGTCGCTGAAATACTTCATAAATTGCGCCCTTTCGTAACGGGCTGCATTATCTATATTGGCATACGACAATTTTCTCCTGAATTCTTCTACGGTCTTAAAAGATTTACTATCCATCCAGGAAGCCAGAAAATGATTCATCGTCTGAATGACAGACAGTCCGCTTTCATACATAACCGAACACAGTTGTACTGTTGTCGCACCGGCCAGTAAAAGTTTTACAACCGCCTCTCCGCTATGTACACCGGTTGAAGCAGATAGTTGCAATTGGGCATCCTTTCCTGTTAAAATTCCTGTCCACCTCAAAGTAGTACGCAAATCTGTCGGCATACTGAATACAGAAGCAACCCCTACCGTCATTCTCTCAATGTCAATGTCGGGCTCATAAAAACGGTTGAATAAGGTGACTGCATCTGCCCCATAGGCTTTCAACTTATCCACAAATGTCGCAAGATTTGTAAAATAATGACTGATTTTCATGATGACCGGGATATGGACCTTTGCCTTGACGTGCTTGATAATCTCGAAATACATATTTTCAATTTCAGCACTTTCTTTAAATTCGTCCAAAGGCAATATAAAAGCATTCAATTCAATAGCGTCTGCCCCTGCCGCCTCTAACTGCCGGGCAAAATCAACCCACTCCCCGTTTTTTAAACAATTAATACTGGCAATAACCGGAATTTTTAAAGCAGCTTTAGCAGCCTTTACCAACTCCATATATTGCTCAATAGCATGTCCGCGGATGTAATTCCGGATATAATCCTCTTCTTCCGGATAATTTCCATCGCCCATCGCCCGCTGCGTTTCCATCAGAATTTGTTCTTCAAATACGGATTTTAAAATCACAGCTCCCGCTCCGAAACGCTCCATTTCTTTCAATTTATTGATATCCGCCGTCAAGCCGCAACTACCGGCAATTATCGGACTCATTAGCTCCAATCCAGCAAATTTTATTTTCAAATCAGCCATATTCTTTTTTTGTTTATTAGTTTATTCTGGTTTATGATAATTTCTTTCTCCGAAAATCGAACTCCCAATCCTGACCATCGTACTTCCTTCCTCTACCGCTATCCGGTAATCCCCGGACATTCCCATGGATATTTCCCGGAAAGTATCCTCCGTCTGAAAATAGTCTCTTTTTAATTTTATATATATTTCCCGAAGCCTACGAAATTCTTTCCGGATTTGTTCCTCCTCTTCCGTATGAGTAGCCATCCCCATAATACCCGTAATTCTTATGTTTTTCATTTCGCGATACACTTCACTTTCCAGCAATTCAGCTGCTTCCGCCTCACTCAATCCGAACTTTGTATCCTCTTCTGCAATATGAAACTGCAACAGGCAATTCACTACTCTTCCTATTTTGTAAGCTTCCCGGTTGATCACCGAAAGCAATTTCAAACTGTCTACAGCATGAATCAATGTGACAAAAGGAATTACTTCCTTCACTTTATTGGTTTGTAAATGCCCGATAAGATGCCATTCGATATCATCAGGCAGAACCTCCTGTTTCTTTACCAGTTCCTGCACTTTGTTTTCGCCAAATGCCCGTTGCCCCCAACGGTAAGCCTCCTCTATATCTTCTGCCGGCTTCGTTTTAGACACAGCAATTAACTTTACCCGTGCCGGTAAACTATCCGCAATCTTTTTTATATTTTCCGTTATACTCATTTTTATCGGTTCTTACTCTGCAAACTTTACATTCCTGCATACAAATATATTAAATATACGCATTTTTTCTAAAAGAATTTCAAAGTTAATTTTCTATTGGAGAAATATACTCTCTTTTCCCCGGTTTACATCTTTTAGCATTAAAAATGCCGCTTCCAATACCACAGAAGACGACCCGAAACCTCCATCAGCTGAAAATACGGATTTTCCCTCACGCTGATTATTATTTTTTCTTACTATCTTTGACACGTAATTTATTTTAATATGCCCAGGTATTTTACGGAATTAGCCTATAACGGCAGCTCTTATAACGGTTGGCAAATACAACCCAATGCTCCTTCTGTTCAGCAGGAACTGAACCAGGCGTTTTCTACCCTTTTACGCCAGGAAATCAGCCTCACCGGAGCAGGTCGTACGGATACTGGTGTGCACGCTGCATTTTTTGTCGCCCATTTTGACATCCCCTTTGTCCTGGAGGATGTCAACAAAACGGTCTATAAATTAAATCGTCTGACAAATAAAAATATAGCAATACATACCATTTATCCGGTCCAACCGGAAGCTCATGCCCGCTTTTCAGCTTTATCCCGGACTTATAAATATTTTATAAACAAATTCAAAAATCCGTTTACCGAAGATTATGCTTTCCGGATTCATCCGCTGCCCGATCTGCAAAAAATGAATGAGGCTTGCCGTATGCTGTTTGAATATTCCGATTTTACAAGTTTTTCAAAATTACATACGGACACAAAAACAAATAATTGTAAGATAATGAAAGCAGAATGGACAGATACCGGAAAACAATTGGTATTTACCATACAAGCAGATCGTTTTTTACGGAATATGGTACGAGCCATCGTAGGGACCCTGCTGGAAGTAGGACAAGAAAAAATGTCCCTTTCCCAATTTAGAAAAATCATCGAATCCAGGGACCGCTGTAAAGCCGGGAACTCTGTACCGGGAAAAGCTCTTTTTTTATGGGATATAAAATATTCCGACGAAATTAAAATTGATTACTGAAAACACATAGTACATGAATATTCTCCGCTGTTTCATCGTGTGTCTGTTCTTATGGGCAACTTCCCAGAGTTCAGCAATGCCCCTCTCTCCTCAGGCTGAAATCAGCATTTTAACCTGTGCTCCGGGAACAGAACTTTATTCCCTTTTCGGACATACTGCCATCCGGGTTGCCGATCCGATACAAAAAATAGACGTTGTTTTTAATTACGGTACTTTCGATTTTCGTACACCTCATTTTTATCTGAAATATGCTAAAGGACTCCTTCTTTATCAATTGAGTGTCACTTCGTACGAAAGTTTTATTTCTTCTTATATTTTAGACGAACGAAGCGTATGGTCACAAACCCTGCAACTCGATTCTTTAACCAAACAACGGCTTTTCGATAATTTATTGGAAAACCGGCAACCGGAAAACCGCACTTATCTTTACAATTTTCTATTCGACAATTGTTCCACCCGGGTAAGAGACATCATTAACAAAAGTACACAACAGTCTATAGAATGGCATATTCCGGAAACAGATAAAAGTTTCTGGAATCTGTTAGACGAATACCTCTGCCGTATGCCCTGGGTCAAATGGGGAATTCATACAATATTAGGACAAACCGGCTCCCGCATAGCTACCCCCTATGAAACCATGTTTCTGCCGGATTACCTCATGCAAGGGTTAGCTTCGGCTACAGATCAGGGAGAACTTTTAGCCCAACCGGCAATTGCGGTTTTCGAAGCTCCGGAAACTGCTCTTCATAATCCCTGGTACTTTTCTCCCTTTTTTGTATTTTGTATAGGCAGTATATTGATAATATTAATTTTACAAAGATACACTTCCGGAAAAGTATTGACTGCATTTACATTCCCCTTGTTTTTAACTTCGGGATTAATTGGTATGCTTCTGATATTTTTAGGGTATTTTACCCTACATCCGATGACAGCCCCTAACTATAACTTAATCTGGGCGAATCCCCTCAATTTTATTGCTGCTTTTTTCTTTTTAAAGAAAAAGTTACCCCGGCTGATCCGTAATTATCTCGGTCTGTATCTGCTTATTCTGCTAGTAGGACTTCCCTGCTGGTTCTTTCTGCAACCCGCTGTACCCTTGTCCACTTTTCCCCTCCTATGCCTGTTGATTTATCTGAGCATTTTATTGAGGAAAAGAAAAGTGTAATATCCTTTTGGCTCTTTCAGTAAAATGCCCTATATTTGCAAGCAATTAGAGGTGTCATAGCTCAGTCGGTAGAGCAAAGGACTGAAAATCCTTGTGTCCCTGGTTCGATTCCAGGTGATACCACTTCAAAATCAACCACTTACAGCAATGTAGGTGGTTTTCTTTTTGTCTTTTTCGTAGCGGTTTTACGATGGTTTGAGGCTTTCAGTTAAACCGAGAGTTAAACCGAAAACCGTTATGGATACAGGTGTTAACATTCTCTGTTACAAATCAAAAACTCTTGCCAACGGAGCACATCCGTTGATGATTCGCGTCTGCAAGGATGGAAAGAAGAAATACGTTAGTCTCGGCGTATCGGTTTTACCTCAATTCTGGGATTTTACGAAGAACCAACCGAAAAAGAATTGTCCCAACAAGGCATACATCGAAAAGATTATTGCAGACAAGAGTAGCGAGTTTGCCGAGCGCATCATCGAACTGAAAGCAGAGAAGAAAGAAACTTACAGGAAAGTAAAATAGCCCAAATTTATATTGGGGATAGACTTGGACAGGCGGTCTATATTATACCGCTCTGTCCAAGTTTGTCCTTTTTTGTATTTAATAATTTTATATCTACATATTAGCGAAATCGACAAATTCTTCCTATTTTTAGAAAAAATATTTTTCATGGAAATTTTATCGAATATTTTAACCTCCTCTGTGCTTATAGGGTTTGCTATCTTATTCATGCAGAGATACATGGAGAGTAAATTTCGCTCTATTGAAGATACTCAACGGTTTATTCTATCGACCCAAAGAGATTATTATAATATAATGTTAAATACAATTCAAGATATATGGGGTAAGATCATAGAAACTGAGTTCTACATTCGTCATGGGCTTAATAAGCAACTTGAAACAGCTGTAAACCAAGGTTTAACAAGTTACAATTTTGATTTCAGCCCAATAAAAGATGCCTTCATCTTTATAGAAAAAAAGAGCATTTTATTAACTCCGTCCGTCAATGAACATTTGATCCTTTTTTTCACTCAATACTATCAAGATACCTACAATGAATATATACAAGTTATCAATCGTGCTATAAAGCATGAAATATCTTTATTGGAACTCAATAAATTTATCCCTAATAAACTTGGCTTACAATACAAAGCTGATCTGAGTCAACTAAAAAGAATGCTAGAGAATGAGGTTAAAAACGTTATCAAATAAGGACGATTATATCATTTGCTATCATATATTTAGTTATATTTACATCATAATTAAATATTTAATAACAATATAAATTTCAGCTAAAATGAAAAGGAAAACACCAAGAATTGAATGAAAGGTAGGCACGAAAACAAAAGAGGGCATGGAATTAGCCTATGTCGCTAAGTCCATAAGTTATGACGATGATTGTGCAATGTCGCTTATCGTTGCTCGTAAAAAAGATACTCCCACACCATTAGAATTTTGATACATGTTTGCTTTGGATATAGACCCAGCACAACATGTATCCATGACATTTCAGAAACGAGGACGAGGGTTTGCTAGCATGTCTTTTCTGATAAATCCAGCAATCGAAATCCCAGCGATAGCTTTTTCCAATATCGTTACTTTTACAGAATCTACTCAAACCTTGAATATGCTTCAGATGCATATCGACAGCGATACAATTGTATTCGATTATAAGACAAGAGAGGGCAAGCCGAGTGCATTCAAATTCCCGCTGGCGGGATTCAACGAGAAATATCTGGAACAGTTTATATAGCAACAAAAGCAACACAACATTCTTAAAAGGAGACGGCAGGGAAAGGGAAAATTTTTCTTGCGCGTTTTTCCATAAATTTTGACCATAGAATATGGCCTGTGCGAGAAAGATATTGAAATAGTATATTCATCAAACAATCAGCTAATTACTAATTTTCTTGGTTGAATTTAGAGTTAAACCGTCAGTTAAACCGCAACGAAAAGACAGAAACAAGGGGCAAATGGGCTATGCGTAATTCACTGAATAACAGTGCTATTTAAGCAGGATGGTGCCATAGCTCAGTCGGTAGAGCAAAGGACTGAAAATCCTTGTGTCCCTGGTTCGATTCCAGGTGATACCACAGAATCGGTAAGGATGACTTTCTAAGTCATCTTTTTCGTTATAAAAAATAATCGTATTTTCTTGTGGTTATTCGCTAGAATGATTTTTATTTCCTTTAAAAAGAATACTGCCCGAATCTTAGATTACACCGGGATAGAAAACGGTCTGTATTTCTTCGGAATCTTATTTATATTTTTTAAATAAGTAAAATGTTATTAAAGAATTCACTATTTTTGTAATAAACCTTATATTTAGTCTTTACCGGAATAGGTGTCATCACCTTTTTAAAATTTTAATTTATGACATTTTAAAACGATAATCAATCAATAAAGTATTGATTGATAGCATTATTTATCATTATTTGATAAACTTGTTAGATTTCTGATTTATTCACTTTAATTTTAAATTTATGAGGACAACACTGTTTCGACTTTCAACATTTGTATGGCTTTTGTTATCCGTTATTGCCGGGTGTAGTGACGACAAAAACGAACCGGACCAGATTATCCTGTCCGGAGATGTTTCTGAAATTATTTTCAACCCGGGGGATGCTACAAGTCAGGATATTGCTTTCTCTTCCACTTCTGCGTGGACAGTGGGGCTTGAGAAAAACGATTGGGTCGAGGTTACACCTATGAATGGACCGGCAGGAGATGCCGTCATCACTATTAAACTGATACAAACCGGGAATACTGCCGACAGGGAAATAACGGCGACAATTTCCGCCGGGACCGCTGCAACTGTTTCTTTACGTATTATACAGAAAGCAAGCAAGGTTACAGCTCAATCAATCCGGATTGTGTCCCCGCAAAAACGCCTGATTATAGGACAGACAGTATCGTTGGAGGTCGAAACAGAACCGGCAGCTGCCATTCTCCCGGGAGAAATTGCATGGAGTTCATCCGATGCCTCTGTTGTGTCTGTCGATAGCAAAGGGATAGCCACAGCACTGTTAGTCGGTACCGCAGTCGTAACAGCCCGGTCTGGGGATCTGAAAGCCGATTATACACTGGAAGTCACCGAAGTATTTACAACCGACGGCGAAGGGAAAAACTATACTTTTACGGCTTTAAGTTCGTTGGAAGGATCCGGAGTGCAGACGGACGGTGGCGATTTTGTAATTACAGCTAATCTTATAATCGCAGCAGAGGACACTTTATCGT
>JAEXFF010000355.1 GCA_023400335.1 Bacteroidota bacterium | reverse complement strand
GGAGTGAGGAGAATCGAAGCCATTACTGCGGACAAGGCCGAAGAGTATATTGTCAATAGTTTCAGTTTGGTCGCAGAAATTGAAAAGATGTTTAAATCCAACCGGAATGTCATAGAGAATATTACTTCTTTGTTACAGGAAAATGAAGGATTGAAAAAAGATTTGGAGAAATTTGAAGGCGAAAGCCTGAGAATCATGAAAGAAGGGGTGAAAAATGAAATTGCAGTGGAAAAAGGAATAAATATGATCTACAAAGTTATGTCTTTGCCGCAACCCCGGGTAAAAGATCTGGCCTTTCAGTTGAAAGGAGAATTTGAAAAAATCATTTTAGTGGTAGGAGGAGTGACGAATGGCAAACCCCATTTAACGGTAATGATAAGCGACTCTCTGGTAAAAGAAGTGGGTTTGCATGCCGGACAAATTGTCAAAGAAGCTGCTCAGGAAATTAAAGGCGGCGGAGGCGGCCAGCCCTTTTTTGCCACAGCAGGCGGTTCCGAACCCGCAGGAATTGAGAGAGCTGTAGCGAAGGCTGAGAAATTGATCAAATTTAAACTGGGGATAAATGAGGTGGTGTAAATCTTTAATTATTTAAACGTTTAAAACGTTTAAGGGTTTCAGCAGGAGGAAGAATAATTTGACAGAGGGATAATCCCTGTTTCAATAAGGAATGGATAAAACGGGAATTTTGGAGGGTTTCCTTCAGCAGTACAAAAGCTTATTTACCGGATGGGAAATAGTCCGAATACTTAGACATTCACAGGTTTATACGTTTGGACGTTTGAACATTTAAACAATTGAACAATTGAACTTTTTGAACATTTAAACCGAGATCGGAATAATTGTATAATATTTTTTATTGGAAGTAGTTTTTTTGATATTTTTTCATACATTTGCTTTGCCAAAAGGTGACTAATTTAAATTTTTTTAAGTATAAATTTTTGAACAATTATGAAAAGGACATTTAGAACAATTGCAACTTTATCGTTGGCGAGCCTTGTCATTGCATCTTGTTCTCCATTGAATAAAATGAAGAAGAGAGCAGGGGAAATGGGGTATAAAGTAACTCCAGAGGTTCTGGAAGAAAAAGGGGAAATGGTTGATGTGAAGATCGACGTCACTATTCCTGCTAAATTTTTCAATAAAAATGTGACAGTTGTAGCTACTCCCGTATTGAAATACCAGGGTGGAGAAAAAGCTTTTGAACCGACAACTCTTCAAGGGGAAAATGTTCAGGGAAATAATATAGTGGTGCCTTATGAAACGGGTAAGACGATTACCTATACAGGTCAGGTACCTTTTGATGATGCGATGAGGATTTCAGATCTGGTTGTAGAAATCAAAGCTTCTAAGGGAGCTAAAGCTGTCAATTTTGAAGGGACTAAAATAGCTGATGGTATTATTGCTACGGCTACTTTAGTGAATAATAATCCTGCTCTTGCTTTGGGAAATGACAATTTCCAACGGATTACTCCGGAACAGAACGAAGCTGCGATTTATTATCTGATCAATTCTTCACAGATTCGGAATAATCAGGTGAAATCGGAAGAAATCAAAGCAATGGAACAATTCCTGAAAGATGCAAAGGCAGATGAAAATGTAAATTTGAAAAACATTGAAATTCAGTCGTATGCTTCTCCGGACGGAACGTATGATTGGAATGAAAAATTAGCAAACAAACGGGAAGGATCTTCTGATAATTTCTTGAAAAAGAATATGAAGAAGAACAAGATGGAAGAATATAAAGATTTGGATTTCTTCAAAAAATATGTTGTAGCAGAAGACTGGGAAGGATTCAAAAAGGCAATGGAAGCTTCTAGTATCCGGGATAAAGAACTGATTCTCCGGGTATTGGCTATGCATTCCGATCCTGAAGTAAGAGAAAGAGAAATTAAGAATATTGCCTCTGCTTATTCTACAATTGCAGATCAGATTTTACCGAAATTGAGACGTTCAAAATTTGTGGTAAATGCTGAACGTGTAGGTAAATCTGACGAAGAAATCAGAAGTTTAGCAAAATCCGATCCTTCCGCATTGAATGTAGAAGAATTATTATATGCCGCAACTTTATTTGATAATAATGCAGATAAACTGGCCGTTTATCAGTCTGCTATGTCTTTGTATCCGAACGACTGGAGAGGTTTCAATGATGCCGGTATGACTTTATTTGAAATGGGTAAAGTGGCAGAAGCAAAAACGGACTTCCAGAAAGCCGATGCTTTGTCAGCTAATAATAAAGTAGTAAAAAATAATCTGGGTGCCGTTGAGTTGAAGAATGGAAATGTAAATGATGCTGAAGTTTTGTTCGGAGCTGCTACCGGCGTTGGAAATGAAGTAAACTATAATAAAGGTATTGTAGCTATTAAGAAAGGTAACTATAAGGCTGCTGTGGATTATTTCGGGAATTGCAATTGTGTAAATGCTGCTTTAGCTAATATACTGAACGGTAATAATAACGAGGCTTTGAAGAAATTGAATGAAGGAAAAGACAATTCTGCTTTGGCTTCTTATTTGAAAGCCGTTATCGGTGCCAGAAATAATGATGCTACTATGGTATTTACTAATCTGAAAGAGGCATGCGGTAAAGACGTTGCTATGAAAGATTTGGCAAAGACCGATGCAGAATTTGCCAAATATTTTGACAATAGCGAGTTCAAAACCATTGTACAGTAATTCGTTCAGAGAATATTAAAAAGATAATCCTCACTTGGCTTATCTTTTTTCTGCCCCCCTTCCGGACATGACCGAAAGGGGGGTAACATTTTACCACTGTTTGCCTGAAAAAGCCAAAAAGACTCTTTACCCGGATCAGGCAGATGAATTTTCTAATGCTTCAGAACTAAAAACATGGAATCAGAGAATCTTTCCTGCATCATTTTCAACAGTCATGACGATTTCGAGACCGGAACCTGTATCACTGCAGAATTTACCGAGGAGGGCCTGCTGCTGAGACAGGACGATTGGAATTATAATTTCCCCGAAAGGGAAAAGCATCGGGGCGCTCTGTTTGACAGGGATGCTACATGGATATTGGCCCGGAAGTTGGGCTGCCGTCTTATTGAAGTGCCCAGGGAATTGGCCAGACGGTTCGGAAGTGAGGATGAGTTTTCGGATGTCGGAAAATATGCCTTTTATAATATTCTCGACTATGCCAGGTGTCACGGTATCGTATATAAAAAAGAATGATCATTTTAAAGGGACGGCCTTTTATTATGTTTTTTTTAACATGAAATACTTCTCTCTTTTTTTATATTTGTTCATATAAAAACGGGGAAAATTGATGAAATATTTATTTGGGATAGTTATTATCTTGCTATTGTCCTTTTCATGTGGTCGCAAAGATTTTGTTTATGTGAACGGTAGAATAGAAAACGGCGATTCTATTGTAACCGTATGGGTGGAAGATAGTATTTACACTTTTCCTTTAGATGAAAATGGTTTCTTTGCCGGAAAAATCAGTTTGAAAAAAAGTGCATTTGCTTCTTTCGGATCCAATATCTGGGATATTTACCTGAGACCGGGAGAGGACTTGACAGTCAATATGAATTTATTGAATATTTCCGGTTCTCTTAATTTTAGCGGGAGTTTAGGAGGAATTAATAATTACCTGAAAGAACAGGAAATGGCTGTTTATTTTGACAAGAATTATTATGCCCTGGATGAAAAAGCATTTGTGGATAAGTTAAAAGCTTTGATTGATGAAAAGACAGAATTGCTGAAGGCAAAGAATTTTGACAGTGATTTTACAGAATTGGAAATGCAAAGAATCCGTTATTCAGTAGGGGAACGATTATTGGTGTATCCGATTTACAAACAACAGTACTTAGCTGATTATAAGCCTGGAAAAATTTTTAAAGCGTATCTGTCTACTTTTTCTCTCAATCATCATCAGTTATTTGTGACCAAAGATTACAGAAAATTTTTGCTGGACTATACCTATTCGCAGGGAGGAAATAATTATTCCACAGATCAAAATTACACCAGTGGGTTGGCTGAATATATTATGGCTAATTTTGAGCGTCCGGATATCCGCAATTTCTTGTTAAAAGAAACAGTTGACCGGTATATCTGGGAAAATAATGGTATAGAAGGGGCAGAACATTTATTGGAAATCTTTCGTCAGGAATGTACGGATTCTGTGAACCGGAAATATATTGAAGAAGTGGTCGGCCATTTTGAGAATTTATTGCCTGGTAAACCAGCTCCTGATTTTGAAGTGATGAGTCCCCGGAAAAAGAAAATACGGCTTTCCGACTTCAGAGGATCTTATTTGTATATTAGTGTATGGGCAAGCTGGTGTCAGCCTTGTAAAAATGAGTTGCCTTATATCAGTTTGTTGCAGGGGGAATACAAGGGAAAAAATATAAAATTTTTATCCGTATCCATTGATGAAGAATCCCGCAGAAAAGAATGGATTAAACTCCTCGAAAAAAATCATTATGGTGGAATTCAGGCGATTGTGGGAAATGAAAAGGCATTTAATGAAGAGTATATGATCATCAGCGTACCCCGTTTTATCCTGATCGGGCCTGACGGAAATATCATAGATTCAAGTGCTCCCCGTCCTTCCGGAGAAATCAGGACGCTTTTGAATAAATTTATTTGATAATTTTTTAGCTTTTACTTTTTATTTTTTTAAAACTTTTATATATTTGTCTGAAAATTCTCTTAAAAAAAGAAAATTTGTAGTATAAAAGCAAGAATTAATGAAAAGCTTTGGGTTACTGATTGCGTTCTTTATGTTTTTTTTGAATGCTTGTAACTCAAATGAAGTAAGGATTGTAGGAGAAGTAGGAGAAGGAAAGGGGGATACCGTTGCTTTATATGGTTTGTCTGCAGAAAGTGGTGATACAATCTTATTGGCTGTGCAAGGTATAGAAAAAGGAAGGGTAGATCTGAGAACAGATAAGTTGCAGTTGCCGGCTAAGGTAGGATTGGAAATAGGAGGAGAGAAGATTTTTTTTATCATAGCACCGGAAGAGACCGTCCGGGTAGAACGGAAAACGGAGGATAGCTGTGAAATCTGTGTGAGAGGGGGGGCTTTGGAAAGGGAGTTCGAGGCAGTATACGAAGTATTGAATGAAAAATATGAGGTACCGGCACAGAAGTTACAAACAATGATTCACGTTTTGGAACAAAGACAAGAAAAGACTGAATCAGAGGAAAAAGAGCTTGAAATTTTATATCGGAATTTAGAGCGGTGCAAACGATACCGGAAAGAATATATAAAAAGGACGATAGAAGCAAATCCTGAACACGAATTATCTTTGTTTCTACTGTGGGATGAATTGGGGGATGAAGTTGAATTACAAGACAGTTTGTTTAAGGAAATGAAAATAATGAATAAAAAGAGCAATATTTACAGGTTATTGGCCCAAAAATTGCTGTAGATATAAACCACGTGAGTGGTTTTGTTTTCCCGTTTTTATTACTTAGTTGTTTTTAGGGGTACCTGCCCGGGT
>JAEXFF010000298.1 GCA_023400335.1 Bacteroidota bacterium | reverse complement strand
ATTCATTTTTGATTTATGAAAGGAAAAATTAGCGGTATTTCTTTAGGACCGGGAGAACCGGAATTGATTACGGTAAAAGCTTTAAAAGCTTTGCAGGCGGCAGATGTCATTTTTTGTCCGGCTACTGTACGGGAAAAAGAGAAGATAGAATCGAAGGCCGCCCGTATTTTGGAAGTTTTAGGCATAGAGGGAGAGAAAGTACGTCATTTTTGTGTGCCTATGTCGACGGACCGGCGGGCGGTCAATAAAATATACGACGATGTTTGCCGGGAATTGGTAAAAAGGGCTGAATCCGGACAAAATGTAGCTGTAACGGCTGAAGGAGACGGGGGTTTTTATTCTTCGGCTAATTATATTTTTGAAAAATTAAGGCAACTGGGAAGCCCGGTAGAAATGGTTGCAGGTGTTCCTGCATTTATTGCTGCAGGAGCTTCCATCGGATTACATATCGTCAGGCAACAGGAACGCATGTTGGTAATCCCCGGAAACCTTTCGGAAGAAGAACTGGAATCAGCACTCGCCCGCGGTTATACCGTGGTTATTATGAAAGTGCCTTTGGGCGAAGGCGTATTACGCTCTTATATGGTTCGTCATCCGGAGTATCGTTACTTTTATTTTGAACAGGTGGGGACGGAAGCGGAATACATTACTTCTGTTTATACCGAAATTCAGGATCATCCATTTACCTATTTTTCAATTTTGGTTATAAAACCGTAAAAAGGATAAGGAGATTTTTCCGGACAGTAAAACGTACTTTCATGAAGTATACACTCTTTTATCATTTTTATAAGCTGCAGGCGGCGGACTATATCCGGAAGTACCGGGATCCGGAAAAGTTTCTGGCCTTTTGCCGGGCATGTGAACGCTATAACAAATGTTGGGTGTGTCCTCCTTATGAAGAGGATGCAGCTGCCGGGTTACAAGCTTATAAATATGTATACCTGATTGGAATTCAAATTATTCCTTTACAAAAGGAGAGATTGTATCCGATGCCGGAGCAGGAAAGTCAGAAAATTGTCCGGCACATGCTCGTAGAAGTAAGGGCTAAAACGGATCCCCGTTTGCGGGAACTGGAAATTGAATTTTCCGGTAGCCGGGCTTTTTATGCCGGTACCTGTCATTTATGTGCAGAACAGCAATGCAGGAAAATTTGGGACTTACCCTGTTGCCATCCGGATTTGATCCGTCCTTCCCTGGAAGCTTTGGGATTCGATTTGAGCCGTACAGCAGAGGAGCTATTTCACATTCCGTTGAAATGGGGTAAGACAGGGGAATGGCCGGATTATTGGATGCTTATCAGTGGTTTTTTTACCGTTTCGGAAGTGAATTTCCATATGGGAATTTTTGAGTGATTTTTGAGGATATATTTTTATTAAAAAAGATTTTAAGAATAATTCACCCTTTTCAGGGAAGGGCTGTATGGGTTTTTACGTATATTTTTATTGTCCTTCGTTTAGGCAATAAATTGAAATAGCCAAACGGTCAGGAAATAATCAGTTCCGTTTAATTTATTCCGGATAATTGAAAAAAGAAAGTATGGCACACGAACACAGACATGAGCATTCAGCTGAAATTGCTTCCTTAAATACGGCTTTTATCATAGGTATTGTACTGAATGCCGGGTTTGTCATAATTGAATTTATCGCCGGTTTTTGGTATGATTCTCTGGGATTGATTTCCGATGCCGGTCATAATTTGGGGGATGTTGCCAGTCTGGTTTTAGCTATGCTGGCGTTTCGTCTGTCAAAAATTCATTCCAATACCCGGTATACTTATGGGTATAAAAAGAGTACCGTATTGGTATCCTTGCTGAATGCCGTCATCCTTCTCATTGCTGTCGGATTTATTTTAACGGAAAGTATTGAAAAATTATTCCATCCTCGGCCAGTGGACGGAGATGCTGTGGCGTGGGTTGCCGGAGCAGGGGTTATCGTCAATGCGGTAACTGCCTGGCTTTTTATGCGGGACAAAGAAAAGGACCTGAACGTAAAGGGAGCTTATCTTCATATGGCTGCAGATGCCCTGGTATCAATAGGGGTGGTTATTTCCGGTATCCTTATCCAGCATACAGGCTGGTATATTATTGATCCTTTGATTGGAATTGTCATTGTTATCATTATTGTATATTCTACCTGGGGATTATTGAGGGGAAGCCTGCGGCTTTCTCTGGATGGGGTTCCTATCGGAACAGATTACGAACATATCGGACAGACGATTGTTTCTGTTCCCGGAGTTAAAAGTATTCATCATATGCATATTTGGGCCTTGAGTACGACGGAGACGGCTTTAACTGTACATATTGTAGTTGAAAGTATGCAGCAGATGGACCCATTGAAATGTAAGATCAAATCGGTACTCCGGAAAGAAGGGATTGCTCATGCAACCCTGGAGTTCGAGACGATTGCCGGGCACTGTTCGGAAGAAGAATGTGATGCTGTCTAGTTTTGGTTATTTCCTCGTTTTTTGTGAGTAATTACCTCTTTATGGGGAAAAGTCGGAGTTTTTTCCCGAAAAATGGGGATGGACGGAAAAA
>JAEXFF010000272.1 GCA_023400335.1 Bacteroidota bacterium | reverse complement strand
ATATTGACCACCCGGGTAGATTTAGCTCCGTCCAGATCCACCAAATGCAAACGCTTTATTCCCAAAGCCTCAAATTTCTTAGCGATTTCCAGCGGCGCTTCCGGATATATCTTACATTGGCTGTAATTTCCCTGCATCAAACGGACACATTTTCCATCGATAATATCTATTGCCGGTATAATTTCCATATTTCTACTCCTATTATTGGTTTATAAAATTCCTCAATATTTTCTCTCCGGCCCGGGAGGACTTTTCCGGATGAAACTGACAACCATAAAAATTGTTTCTGGCAACAGCTGCTGAAAAGCTTTCTCCGTAATCACAACGGGCAATACAATATTCATTTTCGGGAACAGCATAAGAATGTACAAAATACATCCGTTCTCCCTCAGCTATATCCTCAAATAAAGCCGTTTTCAACCCTTCTATTGTATTCCACCCCATATGCGGTACTTTCTCAATCCCACTGAATTTCTTTACTCTAACCGGAAAAATTCCTAAACCCGGCGTATCTTCCTCTTCTGTATAGCTACACATCAATTGCATTCCCAAACAGATTCCTAAAACGGGCATTTCCAATTGAGGGAGCAGTATATCAAGTCCGTTTCCGCGTATTTTTTCCATAGCAGCAGAAGCTTGCCCCACACCTGGAAAAATAACCCGGTCTGCAGTCCGGATCACTGCAGCCGCTGTGCTGACTACCGTTTCATATCCCAGTCTACGTATAGCCGACTGAACAGAGTATACATTTCCTGCTCCGTAATCGATTATGACAATTTTCATTTCCTTGCGTTTTAAATAATTCCCTTGGACGAAGGGATAACCGTATTGGTCTGGCGTATAGCCATCCGCAGCGAACGGGCAAAAGCTTTAAAAATAGCCTCAATCAGATGATGGGTATTTCCGCCCGTAGCTTCAATATGTAAATTGCATTTGCTACTTTCACAAAATGATGCAAAAAAATGCCGGGTCATTTCTGTTGGAAAATCTCCCACATATTCCCGCGTAAAATCAGCTTTCCACATCAGACACACCCGCCCTCCGAAATCCAGCAAGACCTCTGCTTTCGATTCGTCCATTGGCAAGGCAAATCCATATCGCTCTATCCCTCTTTTAGTGCCCAAAGCTTCCCGGAAACAAGTTCCCAAAACAATAGCAGTATCTTCTATGGTATGGTGTTCGTCCACTTTCAAATCTCCTTTCACTTGTAACACCAGATCCACTCCGCCATGTCGGGCAATCTGCTCCAGCATATGATCGAAAAAAGCAATACCGGTGTCGATTTCGGCTTTCCCGCTCCCGTTTAAATCCAATTCCGCACATACGTAAGTTTCTGAAGTCCGACGCTCAACTTTTGTCCTGCAGCACCCTTTTCTCAAAAAAACCAGCACCTCCTGCCAGGACTTCGCACAACATACAACCGGTAATTCAGTAAACGGCTCTTCCCCTATATAAATCCCCCGGATTCCCATATTTGCAGCCAACTGCATATCGGATAAGCGGTCTCCAATCACATAGGAGTTTTCCCGGTCCAACAATTCATTCAGGTATTTTTCCACTATTCCGGGGGCCGGTTTCCGCCGGTCAGAATGTTCCTCCGGCAAACTAGTATCGATTAATATTTCGTCAAAACAAACCCCTTCTCCTTCCAAGGTCTTTAGCATCAATTGCTGATAGGGCAAAAAATCCTCCAGCGGAAAAGCAGAAGTTCCCAATCCGTCCTGATTACTTACCATTACCAACCGATAGTCCGTTTTTTCTGCAAGTTCCCGCAATGCTCCGATAACCCCGGGCATAAATTCAAATTTTTCCAGACAATCGATCTGATAATCGACAGGAGGCTCCCGTAATACGGTACCATCCCGGTCTATAAATAAGATTTTTTTCTTCAACATATTCCCGTCCTTTTTACTGATTTCCACTCAGCCAGCAGAGTCAATAAACGGTCGTTTTCTTCCGGAATTCCCACACTGATACGAAGTCCCCCTCTAATCAAAGGCGGCATATTCCGCTGCCGGACAATTATTTTTCGCCGCAGTAAGAAATCATACAGTTCCCTGAAATCCGCCAAGGTCACCAATATAAAGTTCGCCTTAGAAGGATATACAGATTCAAATAAATCCAATTGACTGAAAGCCCGGAATAAACGTTCCCTCTCCTTTTTTATAACCATCCGTTTTTCATCAAACTCCTCTCTTTTTTTCAAAACGTCCAATGCAGTACGCTGAGCGAGAATGCCCACATTATAGGGAGCCTTTACCCGGTTCAAAATTTCGATAAGAACCGGACAACCATATCCGATTCCCAAACGTAATCCAGCCATTCCCCACGCTTTAGATAAAGTCTGTAATACAAATAAATTTTCATACTTTCCTAATAAAGAGAGAGCTGAAGGAGAATCTGCAAAGTCAATATAAGCTTCATCTACCACCACCAAACCCTTGAATTTTCCGCATATTTTTTCAATTTCCTTTAAAGGGATAATATTCCCCAACGGATTATTCGGCGTACATAAAAAAATTATTTTCGTAAAAAAATCCGTCTGCTTTTCCGCCTCTTCCCCATCCGGCTGCAAATCCGCCCGGAGATTGATTTTCCTGACTCCGACCTCATTAATAGCTGCACTCACTTCATACATCGAATAGCCGGGGGAAAAGACAATCACATTGTCTTTCCCGGGCTGACAGAAGCAGCGGATAAGCAAATCGATAATTTCATCACTTCCGTTACCAAGAATTATCTGCGATTCCTCCACCTGCTTATATTTTGCTAATACCTCTTTAACTGCCCGCTGAAAAGGATCGGGATAACGGTTAAAACCATTGTCAAACGGATTTTCATTAGCATCTAAAAAAATGGCTTTCCCCCCCGTATATTCCTGTCGGGCGCAGGAATAGGGCTGCAAAAGCCGGATATTTTTCCGGATAAGTTTCTGAATATTCATCATTTTTTCTGTTCTGTTCCGACATTATTAATTCTTATCTGTACTGCATTTTTATGAGCATATAAGTGTTCCTGTTCTGCCATTGTCATAATGACGGGGGCCAGATACCGAAGTCCTTCCTCACCAATCTCCTGAAAGCTGATTTTCTTCAGAAAAGCATCCACATTGATACCGCTATAAGCTTTAGCAAAAGCACCCGTCGGTAAGGTATGATTTGTACCGGAAGCATAATCTCCGGCGCTCTCCGGAGAATAGTTTCCCAAAAAAACAGATCCGGCATTCCGAATGTCAGCAATATAATCCCGGCAATTTTCCACACTTAACAGCAGATGTTCGGGAGCATATTCATTTACAAACCGTATGCACATTTCCGGAGTCTCTAAAACGACAAAACGTGCATTTGCCCAGGCAGCCCGGGCAATTTCACAACGAGGCAACATTTCCATCTGCCGTTCTGTTTCCCGTTCCACTTTTTCCAGTAAATCCGGACACCAGGTCACTAATACGACCTGACTGTCTTTCCCATGCTCTGCCTGCGACAATAAATCGGCTGCAAGAAATTCGGGCCGGGCTGTACTGTCGGCAACGATTAAAACTTCTGAAGGACCGGCCGGCATATCCATAGCTACCCCATAATTTCCGGCAAAACGCTTTGCTGCAGTAACATACTGATTCCCGGGACCCAATATTTTAGAAACGCGGGGGATACTTTCAGTTCCTAAAGTCAACGCTGCTACGGCCTGAATTCCCCCTACTTTATAAATAGCAGTCGCCCCGCAATACCGCGCAGCCCATAAAATAGCCGGATGCACCTTCCCTTCCGGGCCGGGAGGAGTACAGATCACAATTTCCCGGCAGCCGGCTATCCGCGCCGGGATAACTAACATCAATACTGTAGAAAACAAAGGAGCACTTCCCCCGGGAATATATAATCCGACCCGTTCGATTCCTCTCACCTCCTGCCAACACCTGAAGCCTTTCCCACTTTCATATTCACAACTACCGGGCAATTGTTTTAAATGAAAAGCTTCTATATTCCAGGCCGCTTCCCGGATAGCATCCTTCAAAGCCATGCCGACTTCCTCCTCCGCCTCCGCTATTTCCTCCTCACTTACTCTAAAATTTCCTATTCGAACCCGGTCAAAATACCAGGTGTATTTCACCAAAGCTTTATCCCCTTCCTTCTGTACTTCCGTAAAGATATCACGGCATATATTCTCTAAATCCCCTTGTCCAAGCTGCGGACGGGCAGTTATCTTTCCCCAATCCTGTAAACGCGGATTTATCCATTTTTCCATCTCTTTGTCTTTTACTGTAATTATAAAACCATTTTTTCTATCGGAATAATTAATATTCCTTCAGCACCTGCTTTTTTTAAACTCCCGATGACTTCCCAGAATTTAGTTTCATTTACTACGGAATGAACAGATACCCATCCCGGTTCTTTTAAAGGCATCACGGTAGGACTCTTCATTCCCGGTAACAAAGCACAGATCCGGTCTAAAGCCGGTTCCGGTGCATTCAACAATATATATTTGCTATTTTTGGCAGCCAACACGGCTTTTATCCGAAAAACCAACTGATCCAGTAATGCCCGTTTCTCTCCCTCTAAATAAGGATTAGCGGCCAATATGGCTTCAGACTCAAAGATTTTATACACTTCCTTTAAACCATTCTTGAAAAGAGTACTTCCGGAACTTACCAAATCGCAAATCGCATCAGCCAAACCAATATTGGGAGCAATTTCAACAGAACCGGATATCTCATGGATCTCCGCCTCAATCCCATTCTCCGTTAAAAAATCCTTCAAAGAATTCGGATAAGAAGTAGCTATCTTTTTCCCCTGTAAATCAGTCAGACCCGAAAATACCGCATTCTTAGGAACAGCAATCGATAAACGGCAACGGGAAAAACCTAAATCCAATATATGCATGATCCCTGTCTTTTTCTCTTTCTCTGTATTATCCCCGATAATGGCTACATCCGCCACCCCATCTTTTACATACTGAGGAATATCCGAATTCCGCAAATACAATACCTCCAATTGAAAATTAGAAGCCTGTGCCATCAACTGATCTTTTCCATTATTAACCGATATTCCACACTCTTTTAGTAAAGTCAGGGAATCCTCGTTTAACCGACCCGATTTCTGAATTGCAATTTTAAGATTTGTCATAAGGCTCGTTTTTAATTGAAAGCCGAACCTGAACCAGAAAGGTAATAAAAAAGCCCGCCTGATCCAGGCGAGCTTATTATACTTTAAAATGAATTACGGCATAACGGCATCATCTCACCTGAAAACAGTGATGGCAATGATGATGGTTATGATGTAATACTATTTTATACATGATTTTTCTCTTTAAACGCAGCAAATATAAAAGTAAAAATCCGCTATCCAAAATATTATTGAAAAATGTTACATTTTTAACAAAATCGCTTTCTTTGTTTATTTTTCAGACATTTCTTTTCATTTCTTCCGAATGGAAATTTACTGAATATACAAATTTCCGTTTCTGATTTCTAAATTCACTTTTCCGGAATGTTTTTTATCTCCCACAAAACCCGTCTCTACTACCACATTTTTCTCAGAAGTAGGCTGTTGGCTAAGTTGAAAATCGGAAGGCAAATCCATTTTTAATCCCTTATTGTGTTTCAGTTCCAAATTATAACCCGCACCTTCCATGAAAGTTAGACCGACCTTGGTATAATTAGTTGTCAATTGAACAAGTGAGAAATCAGCATGAATATTCCGGACATTTATTTCACCAAACCGCATTTTCATACTCAATTCGTTCCCGATATCCTGAATTTCATATTTTGTAGAACTGGAAGTGCCTGCCATATCTTCAATTTCCCCCAATCTCAATTCTCCGTCCCGGGATGTTATATTCAATTTTGCCACTTCCTCTATAGTTCCACTACATTTTTCCAGGTTCAGTTTCGCTTCTTTTGCTTTCTCTATTTTCAAATCACAGTCTTTGAATTGTCCGTTCAAAGAACTGACTTCCGCTACAACAAAATTCCCTCCACTTTGCTGAATTTGTAATATTCCCCCTTTCATCCTGCCAATTTGAAAATTTCCACTTTTTATATCTATAGCCAGATCTCCCTCAAAATTATCTATAAATACATTTCCCTCCGTATTCACAATCCTCAGTTTTATTCCATAGGGCAATACGACTTTATAAACGATATTTATCTCTAATCCGGAAAGCAACTGCTTAAAAAACATATCTTTTCCAAAAGTGGTTTCCACATTTAAAAAATTTCCGGACACGACATCTTCGATATTGATATATTCTATAAATTCATCCGCTTTACTCTTATTCTTAGCTGTTACGCTGATTGTAGCTGTAACGTTGATTTGATCCGCCTTCTTTTGTTCCACATCAATCTGTCCGTAACGATTCGACAAAACCACCTCTGTAATACTGGCCTTATCAAAGTTTTTCTGATACTCTTTTTTACTGGTTTGGGCATACAGCGTCATTCCCGCAAATATCATCCCTAAAATAAGTAAAGTTGTTTTCATAAGCCTGGTTATTTTATATAAGTTTAGTTTTTCTCTTCCTCTTCCATTTTTTTATACCGGGCAGCCAGATAGGCTATCATATTGCTGAACGTCCCCATTGCCTGCTCTGTCTGAACAGAAATTTCCTTTTTCTCCAGGCGCAACATCAATATTCCATACAAAGCGTTCAGAGCCAATTCCACATCTCCGACGGTTTCATCTACTCCTGATTTTGCCCGGAATTCGACCAAATTAGCGGCTGCCTGCGTTACAATCTGTTGATAACGCATATCCCGGGCTTCGTGTAAAAGGAAAAAATGCAATTCGTTCAACTCATTTACAGTATTTTTCAAGACTTGAATATGACCGCTCTTTTCCACTTTCTCTAGGCGCATCATTTCGATGAGATTCTCATACCAATCGTACATTTCCTGAGCCGTTGACTGATCCACCTGATAACGGCTGATCAACTTTTCATTTAC
>JAEXFF010000261.1 GCA_023400335.1 Bacteroidota bacterium | reverse complement strand
TAAACGAAGGCGAAAAGGTACGAATCTGCAATAACGTGGAAATCCGTATACTGGGGAAGGTCAATTTTACACCGGATAATTCAGCAGAGATTCTTCCTTACGACAATACCTCGGTACCTGCACCCCTCTATTTTACAGGAGATGCCGGTGGCGGACAGATTCGTAACGTGACTTTCACGGCTTGTCCCATCCGTTTTTTCGGGTCTATACCACTGACTATTGAAAATTGTACCTTCAAAGGAATTGCTGACACTTATGCAGCAATTAATCTCGGCGGTAGCGGACAGATGACCGTCTCCGACTGCAATTTCCTCGAAAACGGCTATCCGGCTATCATGGGAGGCGCCAATATGACTACTCCTCTGTTATTTAAGGATAATTACCTTTATAAGAACTCCAATAATGCCCGTAACAGGCCGCAAATCAATGTTACAGTAGCCGGCGACAGCAAGGTGGAAATCACAGGTAATACAGTAGTCGGTCCGGGAGAAATCACCACCAACGGAGGCATAGCTGTAGCAAATTTACTGGGGATTGCCGGTTCCAATGAAGTGCTTATACAAGGGAATAAAGTAAGCGATTGCCGGTACGGAATTACTACGAACGGAGTGATGGACGTCCGTATCATCGATAATATTCTGGAAAATAATAAATGGGATTCCAATCCCATGAACGGAGGCAGTGGCGTCAGTATTTACAATACTGCCGGCGGACAGAAAATCTATATGAGCGGTAATACCATCTCAGGCCACCTGTGGGGTATCACAAATATCGGTAATGTCAACGGCGGAACCGGTCCCTCACTGAATTTAGGCAATCTGACAAAAGGAAATGATTATAATCCCGGCGGGAATGTCTTCCGCGACAATGGGAACGGAGGAATACTGTACGACCTTTACAACAATTCGCCTCTGACAGTTTATGCGCAGGGAAATACCTGGAACGTGACAGTGCAGGACGAACAGAGCATAGAACAGGTAATCTATCATCAGGCGGATAATCCGCAACTCGGAAAGGTGATCTTTATGCCTGCAGCCGAATAAAAAACCGTAATTTGATAAAAGAAGATGGCCGGAACTTTACTCTCCGGCCATCCTTTTTATAATGAAAATGAATATTTTTCAGTTTACCTGTCAAGGATATCCGCAAATTCAGATTCAGGCTTCCACTGAGGGTAATTTTTTGCATTAGCCCAGTTATAACCTAAATCAAAAAATAATTTTACTTCCTGCAGTAAACCACCATAATCATCTGTTTCGGGATGCGTTTGATCGGTCGGTTTATGGTAAATTTCCGTCCAATAATGTTTAATTTTTTCCTTTGCCCACTCTTTTCCATGTTTCCGGTTATCATTCCACCCTTTAGCAAACATCGCGGGTATTCCCTTTTGTACAAAGGGGAAATGATCCGAACGGTAAAACATCCCGTTCCGGGCATCCGGATCCGGCATGACATAACGGCCATAACGGGGAGCTAATTCGGCTACACTTTCATCCAAAGTAGAATGACCGTATCCCGTTATCGTTACATCATTGTTTTCACCCCATAAAGGAATTACATCCAGATTTATGACAGCAGCCACTTTTTCTACAGGAAAAAGCGGATGGTCCACATAATATTTCGTTCCCCAAAAACCCGTTTCTTCACAAGTAGGAGACAGAAAAACAATATTACGCCGGGGTTTTTCTTTTAAAGCATTAAAACAACGGGCTGTTTCAAGTAACCAAGCCACAGCAGTCGCATTGTCTGTAGCACCGTTGATAATGGAATCCCCACCGACCGGAGCCCCATATCCCAAATGATCCCAATGAGCTAAATATACTATACTTTCATCTGTCTTCCCGGAACCCTCTATATACCCTATAACATTTGGACTCGTCTGTCTTACAAATTCATTTTTCAAAGAAACAGTGAGAGTGGAATGTAAAGGGAAAGGAAGAAAATCCGGTGTTTTTGCAATTTGTTTTAATTTTTCCAGCTCTAATCCACAATCCTTAAATAGAGATTCAGCCACATCAGAATGCAACCATCCGGTCAGGGCACATGTATAGTTTTGGTGATCCTCTATATATAATTTCGCTTTGGCAGAATTTTGCGGAACACTCCAGGGATATCCGGCCCCGTACGTGTCGTGAATAATCAATACTCCTTTCAGCCCCTGCCTCGCTCCCTCCTCAAATTTATATGTCCATCGGCCATAATAGGTCATGATATCTCCTTTAAAATAAGACGCATCATCTCCTCCCAAACCGGGATCATTAATTAAAACAATTGCTATTTTATTCTGCGGATCCTGAATCCCCGCATAATCATTCTTTCCGTATTCCGGGGCCACAATACCATAACCTGCAAAAATCAATTCTGCATCTTCAATATCAATTTCCGGTTCGATGCTGGCCGTAAAGGCAATAAAATCGTCTGATCTGTGCAAAATTCTGTTTCCCCCGGAGGTTTTTACCAACATCTCCGGCGAAGGTTTTGTAGTAGATAAAATCAAAGGAACCTCCTGAAAATAAGAATTTCCCTGAAACGGTTTTAATCCCACTTCCCTCATTTGTTCCGCTATATACTCAACAGCTCTTTCTGCCCCTTGCGAAAAGGGTTTCCGTCCCTGACAAGAATCGTTTGACAGTACTTCCGTATGTTGTCTCAATTTTTCAACGGTAATCCTTTCTTTGGCAATCTCCGCCTGCCGATCAGAATGATGAATAACACAACCCGTACATATCCCCATTAATATTCCCAAACCATATACATACTTTTTCATATTTACCTCCATTTTTACCCATTAGGGACGTGCCCTTTTGTGTAATTTTTCGCCCCTCCCCCCTTCTGTATCCTTCCTAAACATATCTATAAATGAATTTACACAAAAGGGCACGTCCCTAATGGGTAATTCATGGATCATCCTGCATCCCCTTGAAACTCTAACAGATAAATTCAACAGGCATTCACAGAATTTCTAATATCGGATGCTATTGTTTCAATTCAAATCCCAACATCATTCCCTCATATTGCCCGGCAACTTTTCCGACAGCAGCCAAACTGGAACTTTTAGAAATACTGGACAAAAGGGTAACCAATTTCAATAAGCGGTCAGCATTAAACAACAAATTCATTCCTTTTACAGTTTTCACTACTGTAGCATCCATCCGAACCAGCGAATAATAATTAAGCGTCAAAATTCCGGTCGAAGCATTGTAAGAATAAGTACCTTTAAAGGATTTCTGCCCCAACCGACTTGTAAAAGTCGAATCAGACAAAAATGTGTAAGATAATTTCCCCGGTTCAATCCCTGCTTTAGCATAGGC
>JAEXFF010000251.1 GCA_023400335.1 Bacteroidota bacterium | reverse complement strand
GGCAAAGCCTGACTAAAAGGAGGAAGTATCGGCGTTTTAACGCAGGACGAATTACGAAAAAGCGAGTGGAGCATCAGACCGGCAAATACAACAGACCGAAGGGAAAAGACGACAAAAGAAATCTACTTATATTTTACATTAATCCTTATATCCAAGCCGGAAGTTCATCAACAGCAAGTCGGATAACAAACGTTAATCAATCATTCCGTGCCGTTAATCCCCAAAAATCTCCCGGAACAGGAAAGGAGCTACTTCCGTAATATTTCCTTCCGCAACAGAATCATAGCTATTATTCCTAAGGGTCCAGGGCTCCTCCAATACATACCAATCGATATCCTCCACTTCCTCTCCTTCCAAACGCCTTTCCAGTAAATCAAAATAAGCCTTCCAGCGGGGATAATAAAAATCCTTTAAAAGACCGGCCCATTCCCGATGAGAATAATCCCTCAAGCCTCCTTCATCAGCAGCCTTACGATTTCCCCAGGTCGTAATCTGTACCCGGGCATTCCATTCATAAAGCTGCTTCTCTGTTTCGGTCTCCCCTTTTGCCTTTGCTCTTGCCAACCAAGTCCCCAGCCGAAATTCCGGACGCGTAGCTAAAAGGGAATCCTGCCAAAGAATCAATTGTAAAAACTCCCGGCTCAAACTCCGGAAAGCCATTTTATCCTGTGCCCGGTAGGCTTCAGTAACTTTTTTCTGCAAAACATTTCCTTTATCGGCAATCGCCTGACGCATGATATCTGCCAAATCATATTCAAAATTATTATTCCCTTTATATTGCCCGCTCACCTCCAGAAAAAGTGCCGCTACTCTTCTGGTTTCTCCGGGAGCATAATACATTTCAGACGTTCCCCAGGAAGAAGCTCCGGAAATAGCCAATGCAGGGCGGGCACAGAAAACAGACTCCGTAGTTCCCTCCTGCACAACAGGACAATTATATACAGTTCTTCCCAATATCTGCCAAGCCTCCTGTAAACGGGGGTCATCTTTTCCGTAGCGGGCTTTCACATAGCCGCGCAACCATTCTTCTTTCGTAAAAGGGGTCTTCCGCCAAGGCAATTCCAGTAACAGTTCATACATAACCGGATTATTCTCAATACCTTCCATCGTCATCCCCACCCCTTTCAGGGAAGCTGCATCCGGATGACGGGAAGCCGCATAAAATCCATCCACCACCCGGTCCATCCGGCCATACATTCCAATATTCCCTCCAAAATTCAATAGCATACAATAAAGCCAGTCCTGTCCCTCAAATCCCTTCTCCCTATACCATACCGATTCCCGGTCCCCCCACATCGGACGGTTTTCACTGGATAAATCCAGAACCAGCACATCCCCCTGAGATAAAGAAGTGATGATCTCCTGACGGGGATTGGCCTGCCAGGCCTGCATCACCCATACAGCTTCAGGATTAGCCTCCTTCATAGCCTGCAGTACAGATTGAGCAGCTAAAGTCAGGTTTACGCCCTGTATATTCCCTCCCTCGTGAAAAGGATCCATTCCGTAAAATTTCGCTTTCCCGAACCTCTTTTCCATCTCGGTATAATACAAACCTGCAATTCGCCTGAAGGCAGGATCTTCCGGTTGCAAAAAAGCCGGACGCTGATATCCGCACCATCCTCCCGGATCCTTTACTTCTATACCCAATTTCTCATGCGCATTATGAGGCAACATCCCGGCATACCCCGGAAATACCGGTTCGATCCCATATTCCCTCATCCGGTTCAGAATACGGTGCTGCAAATGCATTTGCTGCTGATACCAGCTCTCCGGGTTCGGTCCTCCCCAACCTTCCAGGTTATTCATATGCCACCAGGCCAGAAATCCCGGCCCGGCAATGAATTGTCCAATCTCTTCCTCCGTATACCCTAACTGCTGTAAAACATTATGCCATATCATTTCCATACCCGTCAAAGCCAAAGCCATATTGATCCCGTGAAGTGCCATCCAGTCCAATTCCTGTTCCCATCTTTCCCAGTCCCAAAAAGCCATCGAATAAGAATAAGTGCAGTAATTGAAGTCATACCGGTATTTCAAATCTGTTTCACGCCTTTCTTTTTCCTTTACAGGTGGTAAAACAGCAGGTAATTTCGCCTTCATACCATTCCAGGAAAGGTGAATTCCTGCATAATACTTCAAATACCAGTTAATACCGGTAGCAATACTCACATAATTATTTCCCCTCACGACCACTTTATCCCCGGCCTGATCCAACTCAAAAAAGTCAGACGGTCCTTCTATCCGCTCGATTTTAAATTTCTGCGCACTGCCCGGTTCTATCCGTTCCAACAATTCATATATCGGAGAAGATTTCACCGATAAACAGATAAATATACATAAACCCAAACAAATCTTTTTCATTTTTCCTAACCTTCTAAAATCTCTATCTTACATTTCATATAACTTTTTTTCTGCCTGTCCCCTGAACGGGTACAGGATTTTACCATTACGGATGTTTCCTGCCAGAACCTGTAACGATCCGGTATACATCAGATTTTTATATAAATATGCCGTTTATATAAAGCATATGCAATCACCCAATTCAGCATAACATAAAGCAGAGCATATACCAAAGAAGCAAAATAAGGCTCTAACCAGGAAGCCAAAACGACAAAATAAATCTGATCCTGAAACGTATAAGCTAAAATTATAGCCAGAATTTCCGACAATACATACATAAACAAAGGATTCACCCCAAAAGCCTCAAAAAAACGGCTTCCCTTTTTACACCCCTTTACATCTATCCAATAAACCAGTAAAGCTAAAACCTGAGACGCCAATCCGCAAGTAATCATGACATACGTAGGACTCCATATTTTTTTATTGACGGGACAAGCATAACTCAGCAAATACCCGGCAAACAAAAGCATCGTACCAAAAACAAACAGCTGACGGACCCGGATCTCGTTTTCCTTCACTTCCACCAACACTCTCCCCATACAAGCTCCCAGCAACACATGTGCAAAACAAGGCAAAGCACTCAATAATCCCTCCGGATCAAAAGCAATACGGCCCTCGCCCGGCAACCATTCTCCATACAGGTGTTTCACCCCAAATACGGCCCGGTCAACTACCGATATGATATTATCCTCCGAACGTGCAAAACCCTCTCCTACAGATAACAGGACAAAATAACCACTCAATATTAACAGGGCTGTGAGCAAATAATAACGCGGTCTTACCGCCAGACAGAGAATAGCCCCACCCAAATATGCGATTGCCAGTCTTTGTAATACCCCCAATATCCGGATATCCGCCACAGGAAAAATATTCTGTGTAAAACGTTCCCAAAAAGTAAACCCACCTTCTCCCATACTCATAAAAGTTCCGAACCACAAAGAGAACCAATTGATTCCCAAACCTACCAAAAAAATAAGAATTGCCCTCCTGAAAACTTTGATAAGTGCTCCTTCAGAAAAAAGAGAATCATACTTCCGTAAAGAAAAATACAGGGATACCCCCATGATAAACATGAAAAAAGGAAATACCAGATCGGTAGGGGTCAAGCCATTCCAGGAAGCATGGCACAAAGGAGCATAAACAGCTGACCAAGAACCCGGATCGTTCACTAAAATCATTCCGGCTACCGTAATTCCCCTGAAGACATCTAATGCCAACAAACGATTTCCTGTTTTCATACCATACATTTTCTATCTTTAAAATCACTACCTGACCGCTGCAAAACACAAAAATGTTCAATATTATACAAAGAAAATTAAAAAGGGGAAAATTATATAGAAATAATAAATAAAAATACAATTTCATCTTATTTTTTTGGATTTTAGGAGATTTTGAGTTTTCTTTGCTGTATCAATTCAATCCGTAAGAAAGATTGTTTGAATTATAAAGAGGAGTTGAGAGACGGGCTCTGAGAAACTCCGACAACCTCAGTTATACTGAAAGGTGCCAAAACCCGTCCTGAAAAATCAGGAGTTATAATTTAAACCATGCAGAAGATGAGCGCAGACAAGAATTACTTCAACACATCAGAGACATTCCAGGAATTAAATTTCTCTTTTCTTTACAGCCTATCTATGTATATGCGCTGCATGCGCTGATTTTATCTTATCCACACAACAGAACGGCTCCCGGGGAGCTATTTGAAAAGACCTCTATGCAAAAACAGAAGGGAGTTTCTGCTTTTCATCAGGTATTTTCAATGTAAAATTTATTACCTGAACTTATAACAGCAATATCATTATGGCGAAGTCGTACGCAGAAATCAACGAAAAAATTAAAAATGGGAAAGCCGTAGTATTAACAGCCGAAGAAATTTCCGAATTATCCAAATCCCTGTCCCCAAAAGAAATAGCAGCAAAAGTAGATGTTGTCACCACGGGGACTTTCGGAGCAATGTGTTCTTCCGGCGCTTTTATCAATTTCGGACATGCCGATCCTCCCATCCGCATGGAAAAAATCGAATTGAACGGAGTGAGAGTCAGTGGAGGATTGGCAGCAGTAGACACTTATATCGGGGCCACCGATTGCAATCCGGAGCGTCCTGCTTACGGAGGAGCCCATTTGATACAGGAATTAATCGAAGGCAAAGATATCACACTGGAAGCCTGGGGCAAAGGAACCGATTGTTATCCCCGTAAACACATAAAAACAATCATCAACCGGGAAACGATCAATGAAGCCATTCTGTATAATCCCCGGAATGCCTATCAAAACTATAACGTCGCAACCAACACCACCGACCAGATTAAATATACGTATATGGGTACCCTTCTCCCGCGGATGAGGAATGCTTCATACAGTACAGCAGGAGAACTTTCCCCTCTGCTCAACGACCCGGAATGCCGTACAATCGGATTAGGAACCCGTATCTTCCTCTGTGGAACAGAAGGTTATGTCAGCTGGAACGGTACACAGTTTCACACGGGCAAGGAAACAAATGCTTTTGGTATTCCGACTAGCAATGCCCGTACAATAGCCGTTATCGGAGACTTAAAAAATATGAGTGCAGATTTTCTGCGGGCGGCTTACTACGAAAAATACGGAGTCAGTATGTTCGTAGGCATCGGCATCCCCATTCCTATCCTGGACGAAGATATGGCAAGCCGCGTATCGATCCGCAACGAACAGATCGAAACCACTGTCGTTGACTATGGAAATGGAAACCAGATCCTGGGAAAAACCAATTATGCAGCTTTGCACAGCGGTGAAATTGAAATCAACGGACACAAAGTCAGAACAGCTCCGGTTGCCAGTTTAGCAAAAGCCCGGGAAATAGCCGGTATCTTAAAAAGCTGGCTACAACAAGGCCGTTTCCTGCTCTCGGAACCCGTCCGGCCCATGCCCATTGGTACAAATCTGAAATCTTTGCAAGAAATAAAAAAGGAAGACTAAAATTCCAAGCAAAGAAAAAACAACCTGTCAAATTGTAATCTTTATAGATCATGATAAAAAAATTAGTATTATCCTTTCCGGTAGATGCCACCGACCGTTCCCTGACCTACGATCTGGTGAAATTATACGATATCCGCATCAACATTTTAAAAGCCGAAATAGAAGCCGGAAAATCAGGAAAATTGTTAGTGGAACTGGAAGCTGACGATCCCCAACTGGAAAAAGGAATTTCTTATCTTTGGGAAAATGGTGTCAGTGTGAGTCCGCTGTCCAGTAAAATATCCTATGACGAATCCCGCTGCATCAATTGCGGGAACTGCGTCTCAGCCTGTTTCTCCCATGCACTGACCATTGGAGCTCCGGACTGGACATTAAAATTCAATCCTGAAAAATGTATCGTATGCAAACTTTGCCTGAAATCCTGCCCGCAGAAATTATTCCGGATAGAATTTGCCGAAGGCATTTAAAGTCCTGCAGGAAACAGAGGAAATCGAACAATCGTAAATAGCTTATTATGCAAAAAGCAAATGAGAAAGATTATAGGTATAAAATGAAAAACAATTTACTAAAAATTTTATAATTTTAGGAATCCTATTCAACTCAAAAAATAAATAAGCTATGGAATATAAAATCAGGACATACCGCGAACATTTCAGAGAAGGCCGCTGGATGAACTTTATTGTAAAATGTAAAGATTCCGATCTCTGGATCGGAGTGGATAAAGCTTCTTATCAACCTGAAATGCCTCAGTTTTGTAGTGTTTTACTACAAAAATTACGAAACATTATGGAAGCCTATCTCCAAAAAGATCCCTGCTATCTGACCTCTCTGGTTCCATATAATGCAAAGCCGGAAGCTCCTGAAATATTCCGGAAAATGTCGGAAGTTTCCCAGAAGACACATATCGGACCGATGAGCGCCGTAGCCGGAGCTGTAGCCGAATACATGGTACATGCTTTGAAAAAAGAATTTGGCGTAAAAGAAGTAATCGTAGAAAACGGAGGGGATATTTACGCAGATATCATAGAAGACATGGACGTATCTGTATTTGCCGGAAGTTCTCCACTTTCCGAAAAAGTCGGCTTACACATCAACGCCTCCCAGGCCCCTTTAGGTATCTGTACTTCTTCCGGAACGGTAGGCCCCTCCCTGAGCTTTGGGAAAGCCGATGCCGTTATGATTATCTGCCGGGACGTATTACTGGCAGACAGCTATGCCACGGCCTTTGCCAATTTTGTCCGGAAAGCCGAAGATATTAATCCGGTACTGGAAAAAATCGGAAAGATTAGCGAGATTATGGCAGCCTTACTGATTAAAGACGATAAGATGGGTGTCATCGGTAAGTTTGAACTGAAATTTTTTAACTAAACTTTATACTGTCCGGGAAATCACCGCTAATAAATTTACCTGCCGGTAAAAAGAAACGGCATCAGAGGGAATTCGAGAGGACCGCTACAGTATAAATACATTTTAAAGTCTGAGAACCATCTTTCTATCCGGCTTTATAAACGTTTTATATTTTAAATAAATGCTGAAAAATTTATTAGAGGAAAAAATACTTATCCTGGACGGTGCTATGGGCACTGCTATACAACAATACCAGCTAACTGAAAGAGATTTCAGAGGAAAGGAATTTGTAGCTCATCCGGTCAACCTGAAAGGGAATAATGACATCTTAACCCTGACCTGCCCGGATATTATCGCACGGATTCATCAAACTTATATTGATGCCGGAGCCGATATTATAGAAACAAATACCTTCAATTCAAATGCTGTATCGCAAGCGGACTATGAATGTGCAGAATACGTCTACCGCCTGAATTATGAAGGGGCACGGCTGGCCCGGCAAATGGCGGATAAAGCCGGACGGACGATATATGTGGCCGGAAGTATCGGTCCTACGTCCAAAACCCTTTCCCTCTCCCCGGAGGTTAAC
>JAEXFF010000250.1 GCA_023400335.1 Bacteroidota bacterium | reverse complement strand
TGCCGTATGGAGGAATTGCTGGAGGGAGCTATCTATCAGCTGCAGCAATGGCGTTTTAACGATGCGGAGAAAGAAATTTTGCTGACAGGGGGAGGAAGCCGGCTGATCGGGACAGATACTTTACTGGCAAAATTGAGCGGACACAAAGTGAGGATTGCTAAGGTACAAGGAATAACTTCCGGTAATGAAGAAATATTAAGTGCTCCTGCCTGTCTGACCGTTTTAGGATTATTGTTTTGTGAGCATACAGAACCGGAAGAGGATAAAGGGGGGATTGGGAACTGGCTTTCCGGTATATTTAAATAAATGGATTATAAGACAATGCTTGGGGAGGAAAAAGAGGGGACAAAGAATAAAAATATCGAATAAATCTAATGCGGTAGCGTATGGAAAATGATGGATTGTTGTCGTTGAAATTGCCCGTGCAGCAGGAGTCGATTATAAAGGTAATCGGAGTAGGAGGGGGAGGAAGTAATGCGGTAAATCATATGTGCAGGCAAGGTATTCACGGCGTAGAATTTGTGGTATGTAATACGGATATTCAGGCTTTGCGTCTTAGTCCGGTGAAGAATAAAATTCAGCTGGGAAAAGATTTGACCGAAGGAAGGGGAGCTGGATGTGTGCCGGAGAAAGGAAGGCAGTCTGCTATGGAAAGTATGGATTTTATTAAAAACTTACTTTCGCATAAAACGAAAATGGTCTTTATAACTGCAGGTATGGGTGGAGGAACCGGAACCGGGGCAGCCCCTGAGATTGCAAAACAGGCACGGGAATTGAAAATCCTGACTATCGGGATTGTGACTTTGCCTTTTTCTTTCGAAGGGAGAAGAAAGATGGAACAGGCGATGGACGGAATTGACGAGTTGGAGCAATATGTAGATGCTTTGCTGATCATAAAGAACGATAAATTGAAAGATATTTACGGGGATTTAAAGCTTTCGGAGGCTTTTGCCATGGCGGATAATGTATTGACAATAGCTGCTAAGAGTATTGCTGAGATCATTACTGTAAAGGGCTATGTAAATGTCGATTTTGCCGATGTAGACGGAGTAATGCGTAACAGTGGGGTTGCATTAATGGGGGCAGCTGAGGCTGAAGGGGAAAACCGGGCCATGCAGGCCTTGGAAGAAGCTTTGATTTCTCCATTACTGAATAGCCACGACATCCGGGGGGCTTCGAATATTTTACTCAACATCTTATATGGAGAGCAGGAAGTGACAATGGATGAAATCACTTTGATTACGGAGAATTTGCAGGAGAGAGTTGGTGGAAATGTGAATGTCATTTGGGGTACCGGAGAAGATGAGACTTTGGGCAATAAATTACGGGTAGCTGTCATTGCCGTCGGTTTTAACCGGAATAGCAGTGTAGGTACTCCGCACATGTCCGGGAAAACAGTACAGGGAGAAAAGGCAACGGAGGTCGTTTTCAAGGTTGAAGAAATGCCTGAAGAATTGGAAATGATTACGGTTAACTCAGCGGAATTGGAAGAACAGGCCCGGAAAAAACGTCTGAAGCAGGAAGAACAAAAAGCCAGGAAGCAGAAAGAGATGAGACGGAGGGAAGAAGAAAGCTCCAAGAAAGGGAGAGGAATAAACGATTTACCGGATTCAGACAGTTGGTTTAAACGGAAACTCGGAAATATTTTTACAGAGGACTCAAACCGGGATGCGGAAATGAAATAGATAAAAGGAAAATAATTCCTGGTAAAAGAAAATATGGAGCATAACAAATAGCTTATTTATCATGTTTGACGGATTGGTAAATTTTAATCTGGATGAGATTTCCCCTACTATAATTAAAGTAATAGGGGTTGGCGGAGGAGGTGGAAATGCTGTAGAATATATGTATTCCAAGGGAATATGTGATGTCGATTTTGTCGTTTGTAATACGGATGCCCAGATCCTGGAAAACAGCCCTGTACCCTTAAAAATACAACTTGGTAAAATGCTGACAGAAGGGCATGGAGCCGGAAATGATCCGGTACGGGGAGCAAAATCAGCCGAAGAAAGTCTGGAAGAGATAAGAGAGATGCTTCGGAAAAATACCAAAATGGCTTTTATTACAGCAGCTATGGGAGGAGGGACCGGAACGGGGGCGGCTCCGGTGATTGCCAGGCTGGCCAAGGAAATGGATATACTGACGGTCGGGATTGTCTCTATTCCGGCCCGTTTTGAAGGTCCCAAGCGGCTGAATCAGGCCCGGGAAGGGTTACGGTTGCTGAGGGACAATGTGGATTGCCTCATTGTGATCGATAATGAAAAAATAAAGAAAATTTATGGTTCCCAGACCATTTCAGCAGCTTTTGCGAAAGCGAATGATGTTTTGAATATTGCAGCGAAGGGAATTGCGGAGATTATTACTTTACCGGGATATATCAATGTCGATTTTGCAGATGTTAAGACGGTAATGACAAACAGCGGGGTTGCCATTATGGGAGCAGCTCAGGCGTCGGGGGAAGACCGGGCTAAGAGAGCGGTAACAGAAGCTTTGGATAGTCCTTTGTTGAATAATAACGATATCCGGGGAGCCAAAGATATTTTGCTGAATATTACTTCCGGTACAGATGAAGTAACAATGAATGAGATGACGGAGATTACTTCTATTATTATTCATCGGGTAGGAGATACGGCAGCCGTGATTTGGGGTGTCGGGACGGATGAAAGTTTGGGAGATGCCATTTCTGTGACGGTTATTGCTACGGGATTTCCGAAAGACGATATTGAAATCGAGGAAAATAGTAACCGGCCATCGAGGGATGGATTGATCTTGTCGGAAGAGGAAGTGGTTTTAAAACCCGGATTGACGCCGGCAGAAATTGAGGAGTTGTCCGATATTCCTGCTTTTGAGCGGAGGAGAAATGTGAGAATAATTTAGAGAGAAAAGAGGGACGTCCGTTAGCTGAAAAAGAAATAATTTAAAAGACGGTGTGTGTGGAAACATGCTGTGAAGCAGTTGTAATTTAATAAAATTGAATGGAAAAATTTAAAGAATTAGGTTTAGAAGGAGAAATTCTGAAAGGCGTAGCTGACCTCGGTTTTGAAATACCGAGTCCGGTACAGGAAAAAGTAATTCCCGTCATATTGGGGGAAGAGAATGATATAGTTGCATTGGCCCAGACCGGTACGGGTAAAACAGCAGCTTTTGGTTTGCCTTTGTTGCAAAAATTGGATAGTACAGAAAATAAAATTCAGGTATTGATATTGAGCCCTACGCGGGAGTTATGTGTGCAAATCGGAAATGACCTGAAAAATTATTCAAAATATCGTCCGGACATCCGGGTTACCTGTGTATACGGAGGTACAGATATCCGGAAACAGATACGGGAATTAGAGCGGGGGGTACATGTATTAGTGGCTACGCCCGGACGTTTGTGTGATTTGATTAAAAGAGAGGCGGTAAATATCGAGGCGGTATGGGCTGTTGTACTGGATGAGGCGGATGAAATGCTGAACATGGGATTTAAAGAAGATTTGAATTTTATTCTGGATGCTACGCCTCGTGAGAGAAATACCTATTTATTTTCAGCTACTATGCCGCGGGAAGTAGAGAGGATTGCCCGGAATTATTTGCGGGATCCCCAGGAAATTGCGGTAGGGAAAAAAAATCAGGGGGCGGATACGGTGAGGCATCAGTATTATCAGGTTAAAGCAAGAGATTTTTATGAGACATTGCACCGTGTCATTGATTGTGCACCGGATATGTATGCCATCATTTTTACCCGTACTAAAATAGATGCCCGGGAAATCGCTCATAAATTGCAAAAGGATGGAATTGATTGTGATGCCTTACATGGCGATTTGAGTCAGGCGCAGCGGGATGAAGTGATGTCCAGATTCCGTTCGAAACGGCTGAAAGTGCTGGTCGCTACGGATGTTGCAGCGAGGGGGTTGGATGTTGATAATCTGACGCACGTGATCAATTATAATCTGCCGGAAGATGTGGAAAGTTATACACACCGCAGCGGGCGTACCGGAAGGGCAGGCAAGGAAGGGATATCGGTGGCTATCATCAATTCCAAAGAAAAAAGCAAACTACGTCGTATAGAAGGAATTTTAAAGAAGAAATTCGAATACAGAGAAGTGCCGGGAGGAGAAGAAGTATGCCGGGCCCAGTTGTTGTATTATGCTGATAAAATTCTGGCTGCTGAACAGAAAGAAACCCTGAGTCCGTACCAGCAGGAATTATTTGACAAATTTGAAGAATTATCGAAGGAAGAACTGATACAGAAGATTGTATCTTATGAATTCGGTAGATTGCTGAAGAAATATGCCGGGGTGGAAGACCTGAATTTATCCGAAGCGGAAATTAAAGGATTTACTTCCGAAAGGCAAAGAGGCGGAAAGGAACGTGAAACAGCAGGACAATTTACTGTTTTCAGTGTAAATGTCGGGCGTCAGGATGATTTCGGTCCCCGGGATCTTATGGCTATCATCAATAAATATGCTCCTCAGAAAGGTTTGGAAATAGGGGGTATACGTATTTTTGATAATGTTACAAAATTTGAAGTTGATGTAAACGGAATAAAAGGATTTAGTGACTATTTCCGCAATGTAAATTTCAATGGCCTGCCTTTTATGGTCAGGGAGACGGGAGAACGTCCGGGCAGCTTGCGAAAGGGAGGCGAAAAAGGCGGTAAACGCAGTTCTACGGCCGATAATAAGTGGAAAAGTGAACGCCGCCGGAGTGATGGAAGCAGCCGGGGACGGTTTGGAGAAAAGAAAAAAGGTGTGGATAATGGCCGCCGTTCCGGGAAAAAACATTAACTTTAACCTTGTCATAAGTCAGATATTCTAAACCGGATATTATGGAAGTTGGAAAGGCTGAATTTATTGTTAGTAATACGGATGTATCTAAATGTCCTCCGCCAGACCGGCATGAATATGCCTTTATCGGAAGATCCAATGTCGGAAAATCTTCTTTGATCAATATGCTTACGAACCGGAAAGAGTTGGCCAAAACGGCATCAAAGCCCGGTAAAACACAGCTTATCAATCATTTCCTGATAAATGACGAATGGTATATGGTCGATTTACCGGGATATGGGTATGCCCGTACTTCTAAAAGTTCCCGGGGAAAATTTGAAAAAATTATACGGGATTATATTTTGAAAAGAGAGAATCTGATTTGTTTGTTCGTATTGATAGACAGTCGGCATAAACCTCTGCAAATCGATTTGGAATTTATGGAGTGGTTAGGGGAAAACGGGGTGCCATTCGTTATGGTTTTTACCAAAGCAGATAAACTCTCTGCTGCCGGAAGACAAAGATGTATAGAAGACTACCACAAGGTAATGCTGGATACCTGGGAAACTACCCCCATGGCTTTTATGACTTCTTCGGAGAAACGACTTGGAAGAGAAGAAGTATTGGATTATATCGATGAATTGAATCGAACCGTAAGTCTGGAATAAATCTGCAAAAAGGAAATCGTGTTATAAGTTTAGTCCATTGATCTATGGAATTTATCTCTTTATATGAATTAAACAGGCAGGTAAGACAAACTTTAAAAGAACGGTTTGGGGAAACGGTTTGGATAACTGCTGAAATCGCTTCCGTACAAGAGAACCGCTCGGGTCATTGTTATCTGGAATTAGTGGATAAGCCAACGGAGGAGGACAAGATAACTGCTGTAGCTAAAGGGACGATATGGGCTTTTACTTACCGGATGTTAAAGCCTTACTTTGAGACGACTACCGGGAGGAGTCTGGAAAAGGGGATGAAAGTATTATTGAATGTGGAGGTTGTTTTTCATGAGGTGTATGGATTTTCATTGAATATCAGGGATATAGATCCTACTTTTACATTAGGGGATTTGGAGCGGAAAAAGAGGGAGATCCTGGAACAATTGGAGAGAGATGGGATTATCGATATGAACCGGAATCTGGAATTACCGCTTTTACCGAAGACAATTGCCGTTATTTCTTCTCCGACGGCGGCGGGATTAGGGGATTTCCGGAATCATCTGGAACACAATTCGTATGGGTATCGTTTTCACGTTAAGTTATTTCCGGCAGTCATGCAGGGAGAACAGGCCGCCGATTCTGTCATTGCTGCTCTCGACCGGATTTATGCTTATGAAAATTTGTTCGATGTGGTGGTAATCATCCGGGGAGGAGGAGCTCAGACCGATCTCGGATGTTTCGATTCCTATGAACTGTCGGCAAATGTAGCCCAGTTTCCTTTGCCGGTAATTGCCGGAATCGGACACGAAAGGGACGATACGGTAGTCGACCGGGTGGCTTATCTGAAGGTGAAAACCCCGACTGCCGCGGCAGCTTTTCTGATTGAAAGGTTTCAGCATACGGACGCTGTTTTAGAAGATTTAAAAGCGGATTTTTTGACAGGAGTAGGCGAATTATTGAATGAAGAGAATAAGCGGTTATTGTTGCAGATGAATGATTTTAAACGTTTGACCCAAACGCTGTTGCAAAACCGGAATACTGCTTTGCAATTTCTTTCCCGTAGATTGGAACATCATTCCAAAGTGTATATTTACAATCGGTTGAATGGTTTTGAGCGGATCCGGGACCGTATGGAACATCGGTTAAATTCTATCTTCGACCGGGAGAAAAACAATTATATACAATACCTTGAGGAGATAAGGCGGAAATGTGAGAATCGGTTGGGACGTGATTCGCATTTGCTGGAGTTGGCGGAAACAAAGGTAAGATACGTAGATCCGAAAAATGTTTTGGAAAGAGGATATTCCATTACCCGTTTGAAAGGGAAAGCTGTGAAAAGTATAACGGAAGTGAAAGATAAGGATATAGTAGAAACGATATTAAAAGACGGGAAGTTGGAGAGTAGCGTCCAGGCTGCCCGTCCTAAAAATGAGAAGTACGATGGAAGAAAAATTGAGTTATAAGGAGGCTATGGCTGAGATTGAAAGTATTGTAACGATGCTGGAAGAGAATAAACTGGATGTAGACGAGTTGAGTGCGAAGGTAAAGCGGGTCTCCCAGTTGATTGCTTTTTGTAAATCAAAACTTCACAATACAGAAGAAGAAGTGGAGAATATTTTAAAAACGATGGAAGAGTGAGGCGGAATCCGGGACTTTTCTGGTGTACGTGGGGTATATTGTGTTTACTGGGAACCTCTCTGTTTGCACAGTCCCAAACCGGATTGGAAAATTTTTTGAACAATTCAAGTTTGAAAAATGCGGTCGTCGGAATAACTATCCGGGATTGTAGTGATGGAAAAGAGCTGCTCAACTATCAGGGACAACTTTCGCTGCGTCCTGCTTCCGTTGCCAAATTGCTCCCTTCTGCATGGGCTTTGGAAAAGAAGGGTGCAGATTTTTGTTATGAAACCCGGGTATTTTATTCGGGGGGTATCCGCGGACAAGCTATTGCAGGAGATGTGGTTATTGTTCCTTCGGGGGACCCGACGCCGGATTCCCGTTATTTCCCGGATTCCCGTTTTATCCGTAAATTGGTTTCTGCTCTACAGGAGAAACAGATTCATACCATAAAAGGCCGTATCCTTATACAGACG
>JAEXFF010000241.1 GCA_023400335.1 Bacteroidota bacterium | reverse complement strand
GTTCAACCCTTACTACCTGCCCAGTCTTAAAAATCTAAAAAACCGATCTTTGTCAACTTATTCATTTAACAAAAGACAAAAACTTTTCCGGGACAAACAAATTAAAATGTTAACTACAATTTTTGTTATTCAAAAAACATTTCTTCCGTTTGGAAAACAGATGCTGTCCTATAAATCAGACACTTTAATTTAGCCGTGTAGATCTACAAAAACAAATACGGGCAGTCTCCGAAAAGCCTTAGAAAGAGTAGGAAAATTAATAAATACAAATTATGTATCAGATCAAATCCAGTCTACAGGACCCAACTAAAGTAAAAGTATTGATGAGTTTTGGAGCCGTTAACGGAGGTTTCGAACTTGCATGGGACATTCACAATGAAATAGAAAAAAAATTAGGAAAAAATTCTGTTTATTTAGATGCAATCTCTCTGAAAGACACGGCCGGAACTGAATACAATTGGAATAGTAACCTGGGCATATACAAAATGTCTAATCCCGATTGGCATACATTTTACGAAAAAGCGATGAAAAATTCCGTTTGCATGATTTTTTTAATCACAAATGTCTGGTTGGAATCCTTTTATTGTTGGCATGAATACGAAATGTTAAAAAAACAAATTATAGATCCCATCCGGCCCATTATCAAACCTATTTTTATTTTATTTCCGGAAGCTATTGAAACCATTAATACAAAAGAAATTATAACAGTCCGCAATCCGGATAAATCATCCGAAAGAATAATCAAGGTCGACGAATACTGTGAAGATTTGGGAAAATTTTTCAACTTCTATGATAACAAGGATCATTTTGAAGTCGTCAATTCTCGTCTTTCTGCCCCCGGGCGTGTCACTGTAGAAAAGGAAACATACAGTTATAATTACCAATACACTCTGACCGAAAGCGAAATGGACCGTCTGAAAATTGCAGTTGTTTCCAGCACCCGGTGACAGAAGTAAGGGTTTATTTGAACAAAAAAAACAGAATTCATTCCCAGGGAATTAAAAAGGAAAAAATTAACCATTAAATTAGAATAAAAATGATTTTATCCATACAACATGGGGAAGTAGATCTGAGAAACCCCGAAAAGGAATGTCACGAAACAGTTTTTGACTACTGTGTAAGCAGGTATAAAAAACTAGGCCAGACTATCCCACGGGCGGAAAATCACGACGAACGGGTAAATATACTTTGGAAAGCAGTAGCGGGCCAAAACAGATTGACCCCTCAAAATTTAAACACTGTGCAACCCGGGTATATTATCGGTTTTTTTAAAGCGGACGGAAACTGCTATCATTCCATGATCGCCCTGGACCAAGATATCTGGGTCGGTACCAATAATTACCAAACGTTTGATATCGATCAATTGGCCGTTGTCTTTTACGACATACCGGATTTTACAGAAAAAGGACAAAGACGTGTTTCTCTTTCCAACGACTCAAAAATTAAAAATATATATTGCGGAGCGCATTGGGATAAAGACAAAAATACATGGAAAAGTCCTTATGAAGAATATATCGTAAGGTATCGGGATATTATCACTATGCCAATTACCAATTGCGATATTTGTTCTTATAAATAACTTATTACTGACAACAATCTATAAAAATAATACTCCCCAAAACGGATTATTCTTTTTCAGAAAATTGTTACCGGAGAAGTGAAACGGCCAAGACAAGGAAATCCACTTGTCGTTGCCGGGAATACTTCTCCGGTTTTATTGCTTTATCCTATTTACTTTTCTTATTATAATCGTTATAAATGGACAGCGAGTATTTCCTCAAATCCGGAATATCTTCCCATTCTGTTTTCTTTCTCAAAAAGGTAATTCATTTATAAATTTCACAGCAAACATTAGTTTACATTATTGAATATATCCTATAAATACATTAAACTAATATTTTTTTTGTAAATCATACATTCAAAAAAAATTTTCGGTGTTCCTAAAACAAATTCGTCTTTATAAGTGTGCTTCTCCTTGATTTGTATTTACATAACATACTCCTATGAAAAAGAAACAGTGTCTGATCATTATACTGCCTCCCCATTTGGCTGAATTACCCATACAAATCATCAGAGGTTCAGGTTTTAAAGAACTCATTTGTGGTATACAATCTTTAGAAAACAATTTAAATTATTCCAATCAAACAGATTCTAAATATGTTTTTGTATGGCATCAGAATGATTATCTCAAACTGACACCGGACGAAATTTTATGGATTGAAGCTGACGGAAGTTACAGCAAATTACATTTGACGAACAACAGGAATATGGTTTTATCCTTCCCTTTGGCCATAATTGAAAAAGAATTGCCTGTTTCCGATTTTATACGTATTCACCGTTCTTACATAGTAAATCTGAAACATGTGGTTTCCCTGATAGGAAACAGTTTGAGCATCAACGGAAAATTATTGACAATCGGGAGAGAGTATCGTGAACATCTTCTGGAACGTTTCATTTTTCTAGGAGTGCGCAGAAGGCCCCAATAAACTTGTAAATGGAAACATCAGGTCGTTTGTAAAAGATTTGAGTCCTTCAAACAACGGATTATGAAACCTTTTTTATATGCACCATTTTTACCTCTGTAAACATACAAAATAACCAGAGTATTAACTTAAAAATTTACAAGTATGCCTATTGATTCATCTCCGTCGCAAATTGCGACCAGTGCATTACAATCGTTACCTTTTGGTAATATTATCGGAGGACCGCTCAAAGCGTGTATAGAAGCCCAAGCTATGGCTGCTAAAACCTCCTGGAATTTTATTCAGGAAGTTGGTCTTAACATTGATCCTAAAACGAGAGAGAAAAAAGCTGTTACAGTTTCGTTCCAATTTGTCAAAGATGGCCGGGTTGCTCAACTCAACATTCCGTTATTGACAATTGTTCCGATCCCTTACATTGCGATCCAGTCCATCGACATCAGTTTTAAAGCCAATATTAATGCATCGGCTTCAAATTCGAAAGTAGAAAATGAAAGCACTTCCATTGATGCCGGTTTGGCAGGATCGACTTCCCTCAATTTAGGCCTTTTCAAAATAAATGCCGATTTCCATGCCAATTATTCGAGTAAAAAGGATTCTACTGCCACGCAAGATTCAAAGTATAGTGTAGAATATACCATGGATGTAGCCGTAAAAGCCGGTCAGGACAGTATGCCTGCGGGGCTGGCCAAAGTGCTCGAACTTCTCGGGAACAGTCTGGATGTCTGTGATCCATCCGGGACTTTGGATGTAAATTCTCTTGAATTCAAGGGAACACCCGGAGAAAAAGCTATGCTGATCGCAACCTATAAAAACCGGGAAGGAGTATTTGAACCGGCCAAGATTCAAATCCCCGGACAAAAGGGTACGGTTGACGGAGACAATATGATCTTCCAGCTTGCCATTGAGGAAGGCAAAACGACTTCGTATATGGTCGGTGTATCCGGCATCGACAAAAAAGTCATTGTCAAAACAATTGATACCTATACGGATCAGAAAAACCGGGAATTAGCGCGTATCGAAAGGGAAGAGAAAGACAAAAAGCGGTTAGATGCAATGCAGGAAGCCATTACAACCCGCCGTAATGAGATCGATGCTCAGCACAGCCAAGAGTTAAAAGCTTCGCAGGACAGGGTTCGTCAATTAGAAGAACAACAAAAAGAGGAAGAAAAAAATAAAAAATAGCAACCTCACCACATTAAATGTAATAATTTGATTAATCAGTAAGTCTATGGCCCAGTTAAGCAAAATTTTAGGTTCGATTCTCCGCGATATGGTATCGGCTCAGCACAAAGCTAATATGTATGCACTTAAACTCTCCAATACTTATCGCAACCAGAATCAGGCAACCACACTAAGGCCTCCTGCGGTGTATCTGGGGGAAGTGGAATTAATACTTCATTGCGGTTTTACCGGAGAATCTGTCTCAGGAGAAGACTATGAGATAGACCATACGGCAGTGCTCCGGACGATAAAAGAATTATCGTCACAGTTATCCGAAGTGATTGTATCCGGCATTCTTTCGACTATCACTCAGAATGCCGCTCATGAAAATAAAGAAGAAGGTCCCATTGCCAGATTAAACCGGGAAAAAAAAGTGCGTCAAAATTTCATTACTTATCTGGGTCGTAAACTTACTCTTCACTTACAAAGACATAGGGCAGAATTCATTGCCCCGGACGGTTCTATCGATGCAGATACATTATTGGAAAACATTTTATTCATAAGTGATGGAGAATTTCTTTCTCATTCGGACCTGGAAGATCTTTTTTCAAGCGATACGACAAGACAGTTACGCTCCAAGGTACAAATCAATCTGAACACAGACATAAAAATGATTTTGCCCCGCTTACTGAAAGAAGTCAACCTGAAACGTCAGAGCAAATATTCTTCCATGGAAGTAATCGTTTCTTCAGAAGAACTTTCTAAACTCCCGGATGAATGCATACAGACATTCCGGTTAAAGATTTCTTCCCGGGATCTCCCGTCAGAAACAGAAGAAGAATAGTTTTTTATCATCTAATTAAAAGCAATGAACCATGAGTAAGAATAAAAAGGAACGGGTAAGCAGTCAAGTAATGGAACTGAAAGAACTAATTGCCGGTCCTCTGCTGGCAACAATCGATGCTGACTCACTTTCTGCACAGCGCTATCTGGATTATCTGTTTAAAATAACGTTCGAATCGTATGACCCGGTCTCCGGAAAAGTAGGGGCATTACGTATGCTGACGTTTAATTATACAGGCCATGATATAAACGGAAACCGCAAACAGTCCGTCAGTATTCCTTTACTGACCCTTGTCCCCTTACCCTTATTACAAGTACAGGAAGCCGACTTCGATTTCGACATTCAGGTATTGGATGCATTCAGTAAACAACAACAGTCGTCCTTTTCCTTTAAAGATGGACAGGCCAGTGAACCTGATGTTTCCAAGAAAGAAGATACCCGTTTACGGGTCACTTTGGCTCCGGTTTCCGGTTCTCACGGATCCAAATCGGAAAACCGCCAGAGCAGCCTTACAGCCAATATGAAAATACATATGAAAATGAGACAGTCAGACATGCCTGGAGGCTTGTCTGCTTTGCTCAACAAAGCAGTTAACAACATGGTAACGGACATATCCCAACCTCCTGAAAAAGCAATCCCTTTTCAGGAGAATGGTGAAGATCAGGAGAAAACAGAAGAACGGGATAATTCACAAATACAGAAAGAAGTAGAAAAAGAATAATAAAACAAATCATGCAAACAGAAAAAATGAATGGAATGGAATGTCCCGGATGTGCGGGCTTCATTCCGATAGATATCAGGCAATTGTTATACGAGGGGGCAATCGTATGCCCTCATTGTAACCTCCGTCTGACCGTTAATCGTCCGCAATCACAAGCGGCACTAAAAGCCCTGAAAAAAGTGGACGAAGCAGTAAAATGTGTCGAAAAATCCAGTCACTTTAATCGTTAAAAAAAATCATTATGAAACAAATTTTATCTGTTTTGTTGTGTCTTTTCTTAGGTATAGCCTGTATGAACACAACATGTAGCAATACTTCCGGAATAAAAACAAGAGAAGAAACAAAATCCTCCGTTGAGGACAAAGAGGCAATTGAAATAGAAAAAGCTGCCCGGGATATCCTTCAGGAATTATCTTATGGGAAACCGAAAGGTTCAACCGTATTTTATAAAAATGTTAAAAATAACATTGCAGCTTTGGTATTTGTACACCAAATGATTTTGCTGCATACGAAAAATTTTTTACTTGTCGACGAACAAACAAACAGCTATAAGTATGAATCAAAATTAGTGAAAGTTTATTATACAGAGAATCCGGAACATTTAAAAGATATCGCTAAAGTGAGCATCATTTTCAATAACAGTAAACAAAGTTACACCTTAATTTTTAGGAAATCCAATGTTCTTGATACGGTTGATTAAAAAACTTGCCGGCCTTATTTTTCCGGCTTTCGCCTCAGAACAGAAACAGGACTGCATACAGCCAAACGCCACAGAGACAGTATTTCTGCAAAAATGGAGTAAAAGGCTGGAGGAATATATGGTCCGTCAAGTTGCTGCTGATATGAAAATAAGAAAGCAAGAAGGAAAAAATAAATGGATTGTTCATGCTAAAAAAAATCTGGATGCCTACCTGCTTTTCAACGCAATACGGCCTACAGACAATACAAGCGTGAGAAATACAGCAAAATACCTCATCACTTCCTCCCCGGTATCTGAAGGCAAATGTTTTCTGAAACTCATTGAATGCAAATATCCTTTCAGGACAAAAATAGGGACAACAATGAAAAACGAAATTTTGTTCGCCCGTCTCTGTATAGAAACTTCCAACGGAACATCCGGGGAATTCAAAGTGGATTTTTATAAAGAAACAGAATAAAATATCAAATCCAGATAAGGAAATTCTTTCGTTTACATGGATATAAAACCATTATCACTCAGTTAAATCACTCTAATATAAATGATTAAAATTATTTATTATGGCAGATGTAAAGTTATTAGTACCTTTTATTCTCCGTTGGGAAGGAGGATTCGTCAATGACCCAAACGATTTGGGAGGAGCAACCAACAGGGGGGTGACTTTTGCTACTTATGAAAAATATTGTCAAAAAAAAGCCCTTCCCCAGCCCAGTTTAACCGATTTAAAACAACTTACACAAGAAAAATGGTTTGAAATCATGAAAAGTATGTATTGGGACAGATGGAGAGGTGATGAAATAAAAAACCAGCCGGTCGCCAATATTCTGGTGGATTGGGTCTGGACCTCCGGAGTATATGGTATTCGTATTCCACAGAAAATTTTAGGGGTTACTGCTGACGGCATTGTCGGTAGCCGTACCATAACGGCTCTAAACACCTATTATTCTGCAGCGGAACTCTTTGGCCGCTTCAAACAAGCACGTTTGGACTATATTGACGCTATTTGTGAGAAACGTCCGGAAAATACTAAATTTCTGAAAGGATGGAAAAACCGGATTAATGCTCTTATTTTTTCAAGTTGAACCCTAATTTTTCTTTTCCAAAAGAGTAAGGCCGTCCGGAGAGAAATTAAATTACTCATCGTCATAGATCTTATTTATATAAATTAAAAAAAGAGAACATCATGGATTTTAAGGATTTAAACAATAAACCGCATCCCATAGACAGAAATTTCGTCCCTGCAGGAGAAACACAACCGGCAAATGCACTCCTGCAAAATATCAGAAATAAATTTGCAGGCAGTACCTCAGGAATCTCCGAAAAAGAATTCCATGAAATAAAGGAATGTGCCCGGATGCTGGAAAAATATGTATCTTATTTCCCCAAAGAAAAAGGATGCAGGACACTTGAAGGCGAAGACATGAAGCGCTGGATCAATAACTATTATCCGAACCTGGTCCGGAAAGGTCCTCAACTACCGGATGACCGTTTTTACAGCGGGAATAACACCGCAACCCCTTTAGGGATAGGCATAGACGGAACATTTAACGGAGAAGAACTATTTCAATTTTTGTATCGTCTGTTTAAAGCGATGGTAGAGTATCGCTTGCAAAACTTCAATAAGACAAATATAAAAATACTAACAGAAAATATTGAATTACTGAATTGTGCCCAAATGCTGGAAAAGTACGTTTCCCGATTCCCCTCTACCAAAGGAAGTGTTACCTTTGACGCCAAAGATAGGAATTACTGGGTCAGCACTTTCTATCCTCATTTTATTCAAAAGGGCCAACAGCTGACAGACGATAAATTTTTCAGCTCCTGTGATACAACATTAGGAATTGGTACAGACGGAAAATTTACCGGATATGAATTATTCCAGTCTTTATATCGTTTGTATAAAGAAACTGTCCAAAAATTAAGTGAATAAAAAATTCCTAAGAATCTCCCTGCTGCAACAGATTATAGCTGTTCAGCAGGGAATTTTATACATCATTATATTTAACACGCTATTCAGTGATAATCCGTAAATCAAATTGCCGGTTTGACGACATTAAAATCAAATCTTCATATTCTACTTATTCCCCACCCGGTAAATTCCTCAGAAAATGCCGGCAAACCAGCAACTTCCCCTCCTGCAATACACAGAACACTACACTTTTACAATAGTTTTTCTTTCCCTATTATTTTTTCATTCCCCTTCTTCTTTTTCTATTCTACTAATTCCACACTGACGCCGTCAACATACAATCCGATTCCGGACACCAGAGTAGGGGTATAAGTCCGGATTTCCACCCTTAATTTATTGGCTGTAGCCGGAGACCGGAAAACCTGTTTACGGAATACGTCTACATAACCCTGGGTCTGATAATAATAGTCGGAAGTACGGATATCTTCCGAAGGCAGACTGGTCGTACCCGACATCCAAGTACACCACCAGCGCCATTTTACTTCTTCCGACACGCTATTGGCATACATCTGAAACTGATAACAGGCATCCCCCCTTACGGGAACATCCTGATAAAGATAAGTTTTACCTTCCAAACAAACGGCTTTTTTACCTTCTAAGACGGGAGAATTAACACGGATGGCCTGGCGATCGGTACCGCCTGCCCCCAGACTCCATCCCAAAGGCAAGCCTGCCCATTTCCCTTCTTCAAATCCGCCGTTTTTCACCAGATTTACGCCGTTCCCTTCTCCTTTACAAGCTGCAGGAATATCAATATACCAGTCTTTATCATAGATGACGTCTTCATCCCAACCTTTTATATTCACCTGAAAATCGGAGAAATCCCCTTCTCCGGGTTGTCCCAGAACAGCCCTGATTTCGGTAATCCGGTTTGCCTGCAAAGCACTCAATTGATGCACGCTTGTCGTATAAGAAGTAGCTCCCATTTTATAAGAGAAAAAAAGCCCGCAACTTTCCCGGGCCGGAAATAATAATACGGAAGTAGTAGATATACCGTTCTGAGCCGGTTCTGCTCTTTTTACCACTGTTTGTTCACTTTCGGTATATTCCCCGTACAAATTCATTTTTTCCGGAATAGAAGAAATATGTAACATCAAATTATTCATTTCCGGAGGAACATTTTCTACAATTACCCTCAATCGGGCCACCTTTCTTTCCAGATCGAACACTACGGCTTCCTGCTGATCTTCCAGTATGGTAAAATCCGTTTGTCCCAATAAATAATCTTTCGTCTCGCAGTAACCTTCTTCTGTTTTTTTCAATTTAATAAAAATCTGGAGAGGCGTTTTGGTTTTACTATATTCCCGTACAGCTTTATCGTCAACGTTAACCATACAAAAGCCGGTATACGTTCCGGCAGGAAGTTCCAGATTAAACTGGTCACCGGCCGTACCAACCGGATTACATTCATAAAAACCGGTTTCCCGGCTTTTTTCATCATACACAAACACCTGATAGCCCGTAACGGGCGGTAATTCGTTCATTCCATCTCCGGCCCGGACAAATACAGGAATTCCTTTTCCTTCATCCGTCCAGGGTTCGGGTTCATGCTGACAGCCCCAGGCTATGCACATGAAAATGACAATACCCCATTTCATATACTGAAAAATTAAAATGTAAGACAGAGATATAAACAATCCTCCTCTTAACAGGAGTCTGGAAGGAAACAACACGCAACGAAGTGCTTTATAAAATTAAACTAATTTCGGTAAAAAACAAGGGCTAATAAATATTTCGTATAAAATATGATTTTTTATCACATTTGTTGATCGGGGGATTTTAGTTCTGAAAATACCTTATTCTTTATTTTCTGCAGGTATGCAGTCGAAAATATAATCCGTCCCCAAACGGTTTGCATCACCCCCCTGAGGGAAAGATATACCAGAAAAGCAAGCCAGAGAATATGATTATCCGTTCTCCCCGAAAACCCATAATAAATCATAAAAAAGGCCCCGGCAGCGACTGCCATAGCCCACAGCATTTGCCGGGTTGCCGTGGCACCGATTAAGATACCATCCCATAGAAAAGCAGCAAAACCAGCAAAAGGAATCGCCAGCACCCAATAAAAATAGTTTGCAGAAGTCCGGATAACTTCCGCATCATTGGTCAATAAACCCAAAAAATTCTGTCCTCCTATCCCGTACAGCAAAGTAAAACAAGCCGATAAACCGATGCCCCAACCGAACAAATTGCGGACAGCCTGCCGGAGTTTGGATAAATCACAAGCTCCCACATATCTTCCCGTCAATGCCTCTGCAGCATAGGCGAACCCATCCATAATATAGGAAAATAAAGTAAACAGCTGCATTAACAATGTATTGACGGCCAGGATAATATTTCCTTGTCTCGCCCCGCTGGAAGTAAAAAAGGTAGTGACTGCGATCAAACAAACGGTACGAAGAAAAATATCCCGGTTGACAGCAAAAAAACGTTTCATCGCCTTCCATTGAAGGCTTGACCGTATGGTTATAAAAGGACGGAGAACCTTATACTGTCTCAGCCATAAAAACAGTGCGATGAGCAAACCCGAATATTCGGCCACCACAGTTCCCAAAGCGACCCCTTCCACCTTCATTCCCAATACAAAAACAAAACAAAGGCTACACAGAATATTGATAATATTCACAGCGATGGCAATATACATAGGGAAACGGGAATTCTGCATACCGATAAACCAGCCTTTAAACCCGTACATCATCAAAACGGCAGGTGCTCCCCACACACAAACCCTGAAATAAGTAACCGCATAATGTTCCACTTCTGCACTGGTATCCAGTAAATAAAATGCCAAACGTTCTACAGGATATTGTAAAATCAATATAGCCAAAGCGGATATCAGTCCAACCCCTACAGCCTGTACCAATACCCGCATTTCTCCGGCAGCATCTTTCCTGCCATAAGCCTGGGAGGTCAAACCGCTGGTACCCATCCGCAGAAAACCGAAATTCCAGTATAAAATATTAAAGAGTAAGCCCCCCACTGCAATAGCTCCTATATAAGCGGTTGCACCCAAATGGCCGACGATTGTCACATCTACCAATCCCAACAAAGGAACGGTGATATTGGACACAATGGAAGGTAAAGCCAGACGTAATATTTTACGGTTCATACCCGGAATTTTCAGCAAAGATACTGAATCTACTCCAAAGCAGGAACGAAATAAACATTCACTCCTGAAAAGAAAATAACCTTTTATTCCGTTTCCCTTACCTTCAGGAAATTTTACCGACCATATCGGCAGGATTCACCCAACGGTCAAATTCTTCCGCCGTGACATATTTCAGTTCGACAGCTGCTGCTTTTAGCGTTTTATTTTCCAGATAAGCTTTCCGAGCAATTTCAGCTGCTTTATAATAACCGATATGAGGATTCAGCGCTGTTACCAGCATCAGGGAATCGTTTAAATGTTTATGGATGGTATCGTATACCGGTACAATTCCGATGGCACAACGCCCGGTAAAATTAAAACATCCTTCTCCGATCAGACGGGCACTGTGCAGAAAATTATAAATGATCACCGGTTTAAATACATTTAATTCAAAATGCCCGGTTGCTCCGCCCACATTAATGGCAACGTCATTTCCCAAAACCTGGGCAGCAATCATTGTCAGGGCTTCACACTGTGTAGGATTCACCTTTCCCGGCATAATAGAAGAACCGGGTTCATTTTCAGGAATGCGGATTTCGCCTATTCCCGCACGGGGTCCCGAACTAAGCATCCGGATATCATTCGCAATTTTCATTAAACTGACGGCAACTGTTTTCAATGCTCCGTGTGCCTCAACCAAAGCATCCTGAGTAGCCAGTGCTTCAAACTTATTAGAAGCCGATACAAATGGTAAACCTGTCAATTCGGCAATTTTAGCAGCCACATGTTCTGCATATTCCGGAGGGGTATTCAGACCGGTCCCGACGGCCGTTCCTCCCAATGCCAATTCTGCCAAATGAGGCAATGTATTTTTTATAGCCTGTATTCCATGTTCCAGTTGAGAGACATAACCGCTGAATTCCTGCCCCAGAGTAAGCGGGGTAGCATCCATAAAATGAGTTCTTCCAATCTTCACAACAGTTTTAAATTCATCCTTTTTCTGAGCCAGAGTATCCCGCAGTTTCTCCAATCCCGGAATCGTCTTTTCCACCAATACCTTATAAGCTGCAATATGCATAGCTGTCGGGAAAGTATCGTTGGAAGATTGCGACTTATTGACATCGTCATTAGCACTCAAAATTTTGTTTGTATCCGTCAATTTCCCTCCATTCAATACATGTCCCCGGTTAGCGATTACTTCATTCACATTCATATTGGTCTGAGTTCCGCTCCCTGTCTGCCAGACGACCAGTGGAAACTGATCTTCCCATTTCCCCGCTAATATCTCATCACAAACCTTAGCAATCAAATCTGTTTTTTCCGGAGATAAAACGCCTGATGCCCGGTTTGTCAAAGCTGCAGCTTTCTTTAGCCAGGCAAAAGCCCGGATCATTTCTGCCGGCATCCGATCCCGGTCAACCACAATATTAAAATTATCAATACTTCTCTGTGTCTGAGCACCGTAATAAGCATCTTCAGGTACCCTTACTTCTCCCATCGTATCTCTCTCATATCTATATCGCATAATCTTTACTTTTAATTCTCTCTTGTCTTCTATAAAACGAAGGTAAAACAGAAAAGTTCTTAAAGCACTACCGAGCCA